>PIVW01000882.1 GCA_003353825.1 Chloroflexota bacterium | reverse complement strand
TGGGCGTAATCTCTCCGAGCTGTAGGCTCTCCGAGCTGGAAGCCGGGCAGGCCATTGCATTAAGCCCGCTCAGAGCCGGAGGCCATGACTTGTTTTGAAAAAATCATGATGAGGTATATACCTCAATGGGATATTCCGGGTCGCGATAGAGATGATCCCTCCAAGGGCGGGTAAACCTCAGAGGGCGGGACTTGAGAATGACAATAATCTGTGTGGTTCTCCGGTGGCGGAGCGTTGGCCCTCTTGGGTGGAGGTCGAGACTTAACCTCCCATAAACCCAGGTGCTTAAGAATCTTTTTTATGACCTCCTCGTCTTCTATCACGCTGATTACCTTCATCTCGCCGGAACATTTCGGGCAGGTGAGGGGATCAACCTCATAAATCTTCTGAATCAACCTGGCCCAGTTCTTTCTGTATTCCTTTGATGATCCGTCCGGTTCTATGATGGAGGGTATCAGGTCGTCCTGATCGTGTTTTTTAAAAGTACATAACCTCAAAAGTGATCAGAACCTTCGCATCCGAGGCCTTATTGGCACCGTGCACCAGTTTGGGGCCCGGGGCGATTGTGGCTTGTCGTGACCAGCTGCCAGCTCCGCCAGCTCCGCCCTTGTGGTGTTTTGTGTCGCCCCCGCCACCGCCGCCGCCGAAGCCACCACCGCCCGAAGCGTGGCCTGGCTCGTAGTAACAGTCTCCGCCAGCACCCCAGGGCCACTCGAAATCGACGCCCTCAAAAACGCTTTGATAACTAGCGGTACCGGTGTCGGCAACAAAACACTGGGCCATCCCACCAAAGCCACCAATTCCCTCGGTACCCTCACGAGTGGTGTTATTACCCGCACCGGCGCCGCCACTTCCCTCCCCGTCCAAGTTGCCGCCCTCCCCATCAATACCGCTATCTGTCAAGCCAGCGCCCGCCGCGCTTACGTCGTTGTCAACGCTCAGAGGGGCCTGCCCGCCTGCATACCCATCTTGGCCACCATAGCAAGTCGCACCCCACTGGCATGTGTATTCCACCCCGCCACCGGCACCACCGCTGCCGGCGATTATCATGATACCGGCCTCCCTGGGTTTCGTTATATTGCCCATCGTTATGTCCAACAGCTTCTGCGTAGAGACAAGTGACGCAGACCCGGCCCCAAAGGTACCATATTTGCCATTCTGACCGACGTAGATAGAAAGTACATCAAGCTCATTCAACAACACCGCAGTAGCCGCGTAGCCCGGATCCCCCGGTTCGCCAGTCCACCCGTGACAGTCCCAAAAACTGCAGTCCTCCTTCCACTTGCAACCCGACGGAGGCCCTTTGCCGGCATATGCTTCAATCACCGTTTGGGCGTAAAACGGGATATAGGCATTTGACCTGGCAATCGTCTCGTTCTGGTTGATCTTCTCAACCAACGCCCGAACGTCAAGGTCTTCCTCAGAACTCGTGTAGGTGCAGGTAATGGACTCCATCATATTTAGGGCGTTCACATTGTGCTTGCAGTTCGATGCGTCGTCTGTGGGCGCGGCGGTGTCAAACAAAGACACCGAGACCTCGAAGGAATGAATGGCTCTCCCGCGGCCCTTTGAACCGACCCCGACGCTTGACACGTACCGGACACTAATGGTGTCCGGTACGTGTCCCGTAGCTTCCCGATGTACCTCCCGGCCACGTGCCAGGTCGATTTCCAGGAGGTACTCTCCAATCCCGTCGTCATTCAGATCCCTCATCCGGCGTTGTCGCTGGACCGGGATATTA
>PIVW01000010.1 GCA_003353825.1 Chloroflexota bacterium | reverse complement strand
TCCTTCGAACCGAAACTTGGTTCCAGCGCCTCTATCTGGATCTGGGAGGCTACCGTCTTTTTGCCTAAATCTGAGCACACTATATATGGGCCTGTCACGCGAAATCCCAAAGAGCCACAATTAATTATTGGTTATTCGTTATTAATTATTTGACTGATACTTTTCGAGCAGTAGCGCTTGCAGCTTAGTCTGCTCCCAACTCGTTTAGGACACACCCGTTTGAAAACCATCGGAAGGGATCCTATTGATTACACATTTACCTTTCAACGCAGGCAACTTGAAATCTGGTACTCGGAATATCGAATTCACCCTAGTTAGGGCTTGGTAGGGGTTCGATACACGCGGGACTATCGTTGGCGGGGCTGTTGACCACTGTACTGACAGGATAAGCTACCATCTCTTCTGCCGGGTAGGGCCGCAGCAAGTGCATGAGCAAACCAGTATCTGGGGCGGGTAGTAACCAATCATCGTAATCTTCGGGGTGAATGATGACAGGCATGCGATTATGTAAGGAACTGACCAGATCGTTAGGCGTTGTTGTCAGCAGTGTGCAAGACTCGATAACGCTGCCATCTCCCCCTTCCCAATGCTCCCACAACCCGGCAATCGCAAAAGGAACATGGTCTTTCATGCCAATGTAGTGAGGTTGTTTGTAGCCGTCAAGCTTTTGCCATTCATAGAATCCATCCGCCGGCACCAGACAACGCCGCCGTTTGAAGGCCGCGCGGTAGGCCGGTTTCTCAGCCACCGTCTCGGATCGAGCATTGATCATACGGCTACCCATCTTGATATCTTTTGCCCAAGAGGGGATGAGCCCCCAGTTAAAAAATGTGAGCTCGCGCTTAGCTGAGTGTTGTGTGATACGAATGGCCGCGACCGCTTGCGTAGGTGCGATGTTATAACGCGGGGTCAACTCGGGCACTGAATCGAGATCAAACAACGTTGCCAATTCTTGGGTATTACCAGACAGGGTAAATCTACCACACATATCATGCTTCTCCTTCCGGCGTGGCTTGAGAGCGACATCACCAGATGATTTTGCTACCCCTATTTTAGCACATCTTCGCTTGACAGTACTTCACTTGCCAGATTCTCTTCTCGAGAAAAACAACTACACTTTGATTGCGCCAAGCTCTTCAGGATTAAAATCCTTCGGCCAGCGCGTTTTGTCGTCAAAGGTGGCGCCGGCCAGCAGAGCGCCCTTCAGCCGCGCCGTACTCAAATCACAGCTCTGCAATTTCGCTTCGGAAAGGTTAGCATTTGAGAAGTTCGCATTGCGCACAAACGCCCATGAAAGATCAACCGCAGATAAATCTGCATTCGAAAAATCAACACCCTGCAGATTGGCGCGTTGTAAACTGGCTTTGTGCAAGTAGGCATGCGCAAATTTAGCCGCCTCCAGGCGCACCAGACGCATATCCGCTGCAGTGAGATCGACATAGGAGAAGTCTGCACGTTTGCCATAAGCTTCGACCAGTGATGCACCTGCCATATGCGCTCTCGCAGCATGAACCCCGGCCACATAAGTCCCCTGTAAGTTGGCGTGCTCCAGATTCGCCTCCTCCAACTCCGCACCTTTAAGCCTCGCCCCTACCAAGCTGGCTCGACGCAGATCGGCTCGCACCAGCATGGCGTTTTGCAAGTTGGCGCCCGCCATCCGTACCTCAGTCAAGTTTGATCCGCGCAAGTCCGCCCCTTGAAGATTGGTGCCATAAAAACTTGCAGAATGGAGATCCGCTTCCCACAAGTTCACCGAGGATAGATCGGCGTTACTTAGATCAATGCCGGCCAGTTCAGCGGCGCTCAAATTGGCGCCGACCAATTCGGGCTTCTCTCCGGCCAGAATCTGAGCGCGTAACTCATCTTTGGAAAGTATTACTGTCTCGGTGACCATGTCTCCTCCGTTGGCTCCAGGCAAAAGGCGTAGGGTGTTGAACGGCGCGTATCGTACCGCATGCCCGGCGCCAGTGTCAATTGCGTTTTTTTGATTAATGTTAGGAAGCTGACGGTTTGCGGAGGTTATGGGCCGATATTGTCTCTCATGGTGTACAGGTCCCCCTGGTTCACGTTATAATCCCTGTCATGTCTATTTCGTCGCAACTTGCCGATTCCTTTTGGCAGACTTTGCTCCATCGCCGTTCTATCCGGCGCTATACTGATCAACCTGTCCCCCGCCCGCTGCTAGAACACCTGCTGACCGCAGCCATTTGGGCGCCCAATGCCCATAACCGCCAACCCTGGCGCCTTGCGGTCGTCACCGGCCGCTCGAGACAGCAGCAGTTGGCCAAGAGCTTGGCAGAGCGCTGGGAGCGAGATATGCTGGCAGATGGAGCGGCACCAGAACTGGCGCAACGCCGCGCCGCAATCTCCCGTGAACGCATTGGCACGGCCGGCGCCATCGTCGTGGGATGTTTGACTATGAACGACATGGATCATTACCACGATAACGAACGCCAGCATCTGGAATGGCTCATGGCCGTACAGAGCACAACGTTAGCACTTGGCAATCTGCTCTTGGCTGCTCATCATGAAGGATTGGGAGCGTGCTGGATGTGCGCCCCCCTGTTCGCACCTGAACGGGTGAAAGAGATTCTCAGTTTGCCCGATGATTGGGAACCACAAGCCTTGATCACCTTGGGCTATCCGGCCGAGAAGAAGGATAAGACACGCAAGCTCCTAGAGGATATTGTAATATGGCAATAGATCAGAGGTCAGAGATCAGAGGTCAGAGATCAGTAGGGCATGTCATCGCATTGGCCGGTGGTGTGGGTGGTGCGAAGTTGGCGCATGGTCTTGCTCAGATATTGCAACCTGAACAGCTCACCATTGTTGTAAATACGGCTGATGATTTCGAGCATCTGGGTTTGCTCATTTGCCCAGATATCGACACCGTGCTCTATAATCTGGCCGAGGTGAATTATCTCAAGCAGGGGTGGGGACGCGAGGATGAAAGCTTCAGCGTGTTGGCGGAAACCGAACGTCTGGGACATGATGCCTGGTTTCGACTGGGCGACCGGGATATCGCCCTCCATTTGTTGCGGCGCCACATGTTAGATGAAGGGCAATCCCTCTCTTCCCTCACTTGCAACCTGGCAGAACGCTTTGGCATTAGCCATCCTGTTGTGCCGATGTCAGACCAAGCGGTGCGTACGATCATCAGCACGTCTGAAGGTGAATTACCCTTTCAGGAATACTTCGTGCACCGTCGCTGTGAACCGATTATGTTGGGCATGACTTTGCAAGGTCTGGCTCAAGCCCGACCCTCTGCTGCTTTCTCAGATGCTCTGATTGAGGCCGACCTGATCATCTTCTGTCCTTCCAATCCTTATGTCAGCATCGATCCGATCTTAGCGCTGCCTGGCGTGCAAAAGGCCGTTGCCGAAAAACCGGCGTTGGCCGTCAGCCCCATCATCGGCGGTGCAGCCCTCAAGGGGCCGGCTGCCAAAATGATGGCTGAGTTGGGCGTCGAGGTCAGTGCCTTGAGTGTGGCCCGGCACTACGCCAATGTTCTGGATGGGTTTGTAATTGATGGACAAGATCACGACCTCACAGCAGCCATCGAAACACTTGGCATGCACATGCATACCACGGACACGATCATGCAAGACAAGGCGGGGCGAGTGAGATTGGCAGGTGAAGTGCTGGACTTTGCCAAGACGTTACTTGTAAAAGAGCCCCCGTGAGCGAACGCTTTCTCACCGTCATCATACCCATGAAACCGCTGCACCGGGCCAAGCAGCGACTGCAATCGGTCCTTGCGGATGGCGAACGTTTGGCGTTGGCGCAGGAGATGCTGGTGCATGTCCTCACAACGGTGATTGACAGCGGGATCGCCGATCTGGCTGCTGTCATCAGCCCCGATGTGAATGTGCTTGATCTGGCGGCGGACTATGGCTTTGTGGCGCTTTTTGAAACGGAACGAGGTTATAACGAGGCAGTCGAGCAAGGTATCGGTTGGGCTCAGGCAGTGAGTGCGAGCGATGTTCTGGTTTTACCCAGTGATCTCCCAGCTCTCACACCCGCTGATCTAAACCATATTGCCCAATTGTCGAATACCCCCTCGTACGTTGCAGTGATAGCGCCGGATGTGCGTGGGGCCGGTACCAATGCCTTATTACTACGCCCACCCGACTTGATACCTCCCTCATTTGGGCAGGATAGCTTTCAACGACATCGTGAACTGGCTCAGGCTGTGGGTGTGGAACCGCGCATTTATCGTTCCCCCTCCATCGCTCATGATGTCGATCTACCTGCCGATCTGCAAGTTCTAAAAGAGAAGAAGCTCGCGCCAGTGTAGCAGTAGACTGGTATTTCAATCAATCACCCTGACCTTTTCCAAAAGCATCACATCATTCCCCACAAAAGTCAGTCTTGCTTGCCACCGTTTGGCCAGCCACTCAAACGTTGGCTGGGAATAAAAACAGACGTGGGTGCGGTCGTTTTTGTAATGCCAGCCAGCAAAAGCCTCGCGGTCCAAAACCAGTTTGGTCATGATCCCCAGCGTAGCACCTCGCTTCAAGCATGACCAGAGCCTGGCCAACTCGAATTGCGGATCGTGTAAGTGCTCGACAACTTCTGTGGCCGTTATAAAATCGTATTGCCGTCGAAAAACTTCAGGATCATTTGCGTAGACCACATCATAAATGGTCATCGAGTGGCCCACTTCTTCAAACATCACTGAAAGCGTGGGGCCTGGCCCAGAACCGAAATCAAGACCATGGCTGCCGGGCGCCAGTCGCGCCTGCAGGGGCATGAACAGACGGCCAAGAAAGCGCCTATAACCGAGATCCGCAGGCGAGTTTTGATGCAGGTCGTATTCTGCCTTTTCATCCTCAGCAGAAAGGAACTGAGCAGGCGGGACGTAAACCAAACGACAGGTCAGGCATCGTAAATAGGTACGATGACGATCCTGGTGGAATAAATTGGTTCCATCACTGCCACAAAGAGGGCAGTCATCATGGGTTTCGGTCATTGCCCATATAAAATAGGATTTCTGCGATCCTGTCAAGCCATAAACATAAAGGTATTTCAGCACCCGCAATTTATTGACACGCCTTCTCAGTCCGTTGGATGTTCATAATGAGCAGGAACAAGTTGGGAAGTACTTTCGAAAAATTACTGGAACCATACGCATCGACAAGTGCAACATTGCGTTCACAGCAAGAGCTTGCTCGATCAGCTATCCACTTGATACACTCCCAAGTCCGATCACTGTGCCGCAAGAATCGTCAGGTTCAGCCGATCTGCATTGCTTACAAAATCCGCTCACCAGAAAAGCGGTAAACCAGAAAACCTGGCAGCTCACTCCACCAGATTCGCTTCGACGACAAACCCCGGTCTACGGGCCACTACCCACACCTACACCTATGTCCGACCTCATCCTTCACAACGCCCGTATTTACACACAGTGGCCCCAAAGACCCTGGGCCGAAGCTGCCGCCTTTCAGTTCGGGCGAGTTATCGCCGTTGGAGCCGATAGCGAGATCCTGGCTTTAGCGAAAACAGCCACAGAGAGGATCGATGTAGGCGGCAGGCTGGTCCTACCCGGTTTTACTGATGCTCATATCCATTTTTACGACATGGCCTGGCGCACCAATCAGCTTGCTCTGTATGATGCAACCAGCCTGACCGATGTGCAGGAGCGTGCTAGCGTCTACCTGACCGGGCTCAAAACAAATGATTGGTTGGTGGGTTATGGGTGGAGTGAAAGCAATTGGCCTGCAGCAGTTTTTCCCGACCGCCATGACTTGGACACGATCACAGGAGAACGTCCCGCCATCCTCTGGCGCACCGACCTGCATGCAGCCTGGTGCAATACAGCTGCCCTACGAGCAGCCGGAATCGACGCCGCCACAGCTAATCCTCCCTCAGGCAAAATCGACCGTGATGCCCAGGGACAGCCCACCGGCATACTGCGCGAGCTAGCCATCAATCTGGTTCGGCGCATCATCCCGCCCCAGGATGCAGGCTCCGAAACCGATAACCTGATGGCGACAGCAGCCAACCTCCACCGTCTAGGTATTACGGCCATCCACGACCAACGCATGAAAGATCACTCAGAAGAGGGGCCGCAGGCATTGCGCCTATACACACGCTTACGAGATCAAGGTCACTTGCCGCTGCGAGTAACCTGCAACATAGAAGCCGCCCATCTCAGTCATCTAACCAAGGTCGGGCTACAAAGTGGCTTTGGGGATGAGTGGGTGCGCTTGGGCCATATCAAACTCTTTTGCGATGGCTCTCTCGGCGCCCGCACGGCCTGGATGCTGGAACCCTACCATGGTGAACCGGACAACACAGGCATGTATCTCACGCCACCAGAAGAGATCCTCGATGTTATGCAGCGGGCGCACCGTCATGGTTGCGCCATCTCAATCCATGCCATCGGCGACCGCGCCAACCGTGAAGTGCTCGACATCTTCGAGGAAGTACTGGCCGCAGGCAGCGAGTCCCCTCCTTTAATCCCCCACCGTATCGAGCATGTGCAAACCTTGCAGCCCGATGACCAAGACCGTCTGGCGGCAATGAACATCACAGCCTCTGTACAGCCCATCCACTGTGTCGACGACATCACCAATACCGATCTCTTCTGGGGGGAACGCGGGCGCAACACCTACGCGTTTCGCTCCTTGTCGGATGCAGGTACCACGTTGGCATTCGGCTCAGACGCGCCAGTAGCCAACCCCAATCCCTGGCTGGGTATTCACGCTGCCATCACCCGCAAGCGTGGCGATGGCACCCCAACCGATGGATGGTATCCCAAACAGTGTCTCACCGTGGCCGAGGTCGTGCACGCTTACACCTTGGGAGCCGCCACAGCTATCGGACAATCGCAGCAACAGGGCCGTCTGGCACCCGGCTACCTGGGCGATGCCATTGTCCTCGATCGCGATATCTTTACGATCCGGGCGGACGAGGTAGCCCACACGCAGGTGGCGATGACTATAATCGGTGGCAAACGCTTTTACGGGCGAGCCGGCGCATGACACAACAGATACAGGTAACACCCAATATTTTCGGCGGCATTGAAGTCTGTGCTAGCTCATTACCTGAATCGCCTGAACGCTTTGCCCCTTTGCTCGAACAAGCCCTGAACAACTGGCAAGAACAGAACTATAAGCTTGTATGGTTAGAGGTCCCCATCGAAAAATCGCCACTGATTCCTATTGCCGTGGCAGCGGGATTCGACTTTCACCACAGTAACGCCGGCTACCTCATGCTCACCAAACGCTTGCAAGCAGATGCCTTTGTCCCGCTTTATGCTTCGCACACTGTTGGTGCTGGGGGCGCGGTCTTTAGCGAACGTGATGAGATCCTGGTGGTGGTAGAAAAAGTGCATGCCCATAAGCGCCCGCAATACTACAAACTCCCTGGTGGCCTGGTGGACGAGGGTGAGCACATTGTCGATGGCGTGATACGCGAAGTTTATGAAGAAACAGGCATTCGTGCGCGATTCGAATCGCTGATCTGCTTCAGGCATAGCCATCATTTTCGATTCGACAAATCTTCCCTTTATCTCATCTGCCGTCTTTCACCTCTGACGCGAGAGATCACGCCTGAAGATGCTGAGATCGCCGAAGCTCGCTGGATGCCCGTTGACGAATTTCTGGCTAATCCACACGTCGCTGCGTTCAATAAACATATTGTGCAATTGGCTTGGCAGCACAAAGGCCTAAGTCCGACCCTAATCCAGGGTTACGGCAGCAATTCAAAGAACGCTGAATTCTTCTCGCTCTAGCGGAAGGGTGGAGGTAATCATGAAGCTCCTCACTTACAACATCCACTACTGGGAAGGCATAGATGGTGTCATCGATATCGAACGCACGATTGACGTCATCAGTGCCAGTGGAGCTGACATCATTGGTTTGAACGAAGTCTATCATCCTGCCATGGTTCAGGGCACAGACAAACCAGCCCTCGAGCACATGGCGGAGCGTCTTGATATGGATTTTGTCTATGGCCAGGCGCAAACCTATAAATTGGCCTTTAATCGGCTCGGCCGCAGTTTCGGCAACGCCATTCTTTCACGCTTTCCCATCCTGGCCTCGGCCGCTCACCATCTCACAGCTGTGGCCGATCATGCGCAACGAGGCATGCTAGAGGCCCGCATCCTGCTGCCCGACACTCGGCGTACATTGACGGTATATGTCACACATCTCGACTCCCAGGATGAGGAAGTGCGTTTACGGCAGACTCAGGCGTTGTTGACCTGGACAGGGCGCGACCGCCAGCGGCCGCATGTGCTCATGGGTGACTTAAACACGTACAGCCCCGAAGATTATGCCGGCTTTGGCAGCGAAATCGGGTTACGCCAGGCGGTGGAGGCGCTGGGCTGGCAGATGTATGAACCGCATGTTATGTCACGGTTGCTCAAGAGTGGTTATGTCGATGCCTGGATTCAGAAGGGCGAAGGTTCAGCGCCAACTTACGAGACGCCCGAGGCCCAGTTCCGCATCGACTACATGTTGATCTCCGAAGCGCTGGCACCCCATATACATGTTTGTCGTCGTTGGGACGTAGATGTCGCCATGTCGGCATCCGATCATCTACCTGTATTGCTCGAATTAGACTATTGAGATGTATATTGACCTTAGGCGGCATGTTGGAGAGACTGCAGGTGGTTGAGTCCGGCGCCAGAGACGGGCGCCATTTTAGTAAGAGGTAATTGACAAATGTAAAGGGGTTAATTAAAATGTAAAGCAATTCAGAAAAATGTTTGGCAAAGTGTGTCATGAAAGTAATCCACGCCCAAGTTAGCAGCAAACACCAGGTCGTCATCCCCAAAGAGGTGCGAGTGTTGCTCAATATTCGGCCACAGGAGAGCGTCCTTTTTCTTATCGATGGCGATCAAGTCTATCTACGGCCAAAACCTAGTAGTTTCACCGACAAGCTACGAGGTCTTCATGCTCATGTTTGGCAGCAACCTACCGAGGAATGGTTGGAAGAAGAACGAACGTCATGGGAGTAGCAAGGTTCTTGGAGGATATTGTTCAGCATCGTCTGGTGTTGCTGGACACCATGGTGTTCATCTATTTGCTAGAGGAACATCCCGTCTATGCTTCTATGGCTGCAACTGTCCTGGAAGCTATTGAAACGGAGCAGTTGACAGGTGTAACCAGCACTTTGACTCTGACCGAGCTTCTCATGGCGCCGGCTCAAGTAGATGACACTCAGGCGATGCAGGACTATGAACTGTATTTGACCCATTTTCCGAACCTCATTGTTTATCCGCTGGATGTCGAAACCGCACGAGAGGCGGCGCGAGTGCGGGTGATGACGGGGTTGCCGACGCCTGATGCCATTCAGCTGGCCACAGCTACGGTTGCCGGCGCCGATGTGATAATTACGAACGACAAGAGATGGCAGAGGAAGATCGGAGATTTGCGCATATTGCTGTTGGATGACTATGTTTAGCACTGAGCGCGTTGCACTCGGTTTATACCTGGAGTGACTGTCGTTACTTTTACCAGGTTGCTCCTGCCAGGAACGAAGTGTACAATCGTAGAATAGTTCATGCATAGCGCAATGATCCTACACCCATCCATACTTCGAATGCGGCCACACCTAACGCGTATCGCTATACTCGACCATGGAGCCCTGACCTTGGCAGTGGAGCGTTAAGCCATGGGGTGGCTGGTCTTCCTGGCAATCCTAGCAATCCTGATTCTAATCAATGCTCTGTTTGTGGCCGCCGAATTCGCTACAGCCAGTTCCAGGCGATCACGTCTTGCAAATATGGTGGCAGAGGGGAATAGTGTCGCCGGTCGGGTTTTGCACATTCTCGAAAGTCCAGAACGGTTGGATAATTATATTGCCACCTGCCAGCTTGGTATCACTGCATCAAGTTTGATCCTCGGTTTCTATGGGCAATCAACACTTAGCGGCTTACTGCGTCCTTATCTGGATGCCGTGTTCGGCGCAGGCAACCTCATGGTGGAGTCGATATCTGCCGCGATTATCTTGTTGCTCTTGACAGTATTGCAGGTCTTGCTGGGAGAATTGGTGCCAAAAAATATTGGTATCCGCTACCCCGAAAAACTGGCGCAGTTTACCTTTCAACCCATACGCTGGTCTATGTTATTGATGCGGCCATTTATTATTATCTTCAATGGCAGCGCCCACCTGATTCTGCGGCTCTTTGGCCACGAGGCGACGGGTGAACATGCCCATATACACGCATCCGACGAGATCCTATTGTTGGTAGAAGAAAGCGGCGCGGGAGGGATTATCGATTTCGAAGAACGTGTGATGCTCGAGAATGCTCTGCAGCTTCGGGAACGGGTGGTCCGCCAGGTTATGGTTCCTCGCACAAAAATGTTTGCAGCTTCGGTTGGGCAACCGTGTGATGAACTTTTCAAGCTACTGGCCGAATCATCTTACTCCCGGTTGCCATTGTACGAGGAGGATGTGGACAGTACAGTTGGTGTCGTCCACCTCAAAGACCTGCTCAAAGCGTCGTGGTCCTCGATTCCTTGCTCCGATGTCCGAAAGGTCATGAAACCTGCTTACTATATTCCAGAGGCCCTACCCATATCGCAAGCGTTTCGCCAGATGCAACGAAAGGGCCAACACCTGGCCATCGTCATCGATGAGTATGGTGGCACAGCTGGGATGCTGACACTCGAAGATATGATAGAAGAAGTGTTTGGCGACATTCAAGATGAATTCGATCGCGAGGCGCCTCATATCCGCGAAGGGGAGGGGCGTATTCTCATCGATGGCGATACCGATATCGACGAAATAAACACTCGTTTCAATTTCACTCTTCCTGAAAATCTAGCCACAACTTTGGGTGGCCTGATTGTAAGTGAACTGGGGTATATCCCCACGGTCGGCGAGATCGTCGTTTTGGATGGCGTACAAGTAAGAATCGAGCGTATGGAGGGCAACTGGATCGCCCTGGTATCGATGGGCGGGCATACAACTGTCCTCATGGGAGCACAGAACGAGTGATAGAATACCTGGTTCCTCTATTTGTTATCGCCGTACTTCTCGCTATCAACGGACTGTTTGTGGCTGCCGAATTCGCGATCGTCTCGGTTCCATATACCCGCATCGCCCGTCGTGCCGAAGAGGGAGCGCGCTGGGCCGGTATCGTGCTCGCGGTGCTAAAGGATGCTGACAAACGTAACAATTACATCGCCACTGCTCAGATTGGCATCACCATAGCCAGTTTGGGGTTGGGCATGTACGGCGAAGCGACCATTGCCGCCTGGCTGGTGAGTCCGCTAGAGCATTTTGGCGGTTTCTCGGAGGCACTAGCTCACACGATCGCCTTTGTGATAGCGGTGGGAGCACTCACCTATTTTCATGTAGTACTGGGCGAAATGATCCCTAAAAGCTTGGCCATCCAGTCGGCTGAATCGACGGTCCTGCAACTGGCAGGGCCTATGTCTGCCATTGAAAAGGTATTTCGCCCTTTAATTGTCGTGCTCAACGGCATGGGCAATGCGATCACACGTTTGCTGGGTGTGCCGCCACTGGAAGACCATGAACGTTTATATTCAGCCGAAGAACTGGAATTCATCGTAGAAGAAAGTACCGTCGGAGGATTGCTGGCCCCTGACGAACAACTTTACTTCGAGAATATCTTTGATTTTAGCGAACGTACTGTCTCGCAGGTGATGACGCCGCGTAATCGCATGGTGGGGATTCCCGTCGATGCCGATCTCAACGACGTGATTTCAATCGTCACATCCCATCCTTATACGCGATATCCGGTCTACGATAATACAATGGATGTGATCGTAGGAAAGCTGCATGTGAAAAACCTGGCTCGACAACAAGTGAATCCCACAAATGATTTCAACCTCGAAGCTCTGATTCGACCCGCCCTGTTCGTTCCGGAATCATTGGGGTTGCAGCAGATACTGGACCTGTCTCAGACACGCGGACAGCACATGATCTTTGTCGTCGACGAGTTCGGTGGTACAGCGGGATTGGTGACCATCGAGGATTTGGTTGAAGAGGTTGTGGGTGAGATCAATGAATTAGAAGAGGGCGAGACCCCTCCCATGCTGGAAATCAAGCCGGGCGTGATACAGGTGCGGGGCGATTTAATTCTCGACGAACTCAACCAGCATTACGGTCTCGACCTGCGCTTGAGGGATGTCGAGACCGTAGGTGGGATGATCATGGCCTTGCTCGGCCATATTCCGCGGGCAGGTGAAGAGGTCGAGACAGAAGGCGTTCGTTTTCAGGTACTGGCAGTCGACGGCCTTGCCGTGGATACGGCGTTGCTGATTCTACCAGACACCTCAGGCCTTCCATCCAGCTAACAGGGTCGGGCCGACGGCCTCATATACGGCCCGTGCATACTCCTCAAGCCGCGCTTCGGCATCGGGTACACCTTCTAGTTCGTTGTAAAGCAACTCGGAGCCGTTCCAGCCTTCTGTGTGCCAGCGTGCGCCATTCGGCAAAGGCTTGCCCAGCAACACGTCAGCTTCGAACGGCCAGGGGTTACTATAAAAGTACGCGGGTTCGGCGGGGTAAAATCCCAGGTTGAGTTGAGAAGGATATTCTGTGATCTCTCCCTCTTCCTCGTAGCGCTCAATGCGTGAACCGAACCACTCAATCGCGAGATCGAAGCCATGAGGCCACAATTGGACTGGGCTGACTTCTCCATCGAGTGTCGAGCGATGGGCCTTGAAAATGTGATCAGCATTGGTAAGCGCAGTGAGAAAAGGGGGTATGGTATCCCGATCATACAGGCGTGGATCATCATTTTCGAATTTCTCGCGGGCATAATCGCCCTCTTTGAGACCTAAATTTTCAACTGCGGCGATGATCTCGTTGCCCAAAACGGTCGCTGTCAAGCCTTCCGTCATATCCCAGGTCTGGACAGGTTGGCGGTTCTTGAATAACACGATGGTGTGCTGCGCCAGGTCTATTTTCAAACGGATAGCGCCACCATCGGGAAGTGATATCTTATCTGTTAGCAGACCATCAGGGTTCACCTTGAGGCTGACATGCCACCACTTCGGGTGGGGCTCGGCGTAGGCGCGCGGGATAGCAGCAACCACGCGACTATAAGTTTGCAGAGTCTGGCGCGTGGGTTCGAATCCGTCCAGTAAGGGAAATATCGTCGTCATGATAAAGATTGCTCCAGAGTGATCATTGCCATTGTGTCTGTCGTCAGTATAGTGATTAAATCAGTGGAATTCAAATACATTAGGTTCCAAAATCCAGAGGGGTGCGGGCATGGGTATCTTACCCGCACCGCTTATTCATGTTGCATTTCCAACGAATACCATAAATTAGTACCACAGTTGTGACTTTTGTCGCAGTCAGTTTTTTTCATTTTCTGTTAATCTGTGATAAACAATATGAAACCAGCCTTGGTAAATACCTTGGCACTCGATTAATATCCCAAAGAGGCTGCCCATGACAACTGACGAACAAACCTCCCCGCTCAAAAAATATCGAGTTCTGATCTTCGCCATCGCCGTCGCGATCCTGGTCGTCGGCGCCATTCTCATCGCCGTAGCTGTAATCCAATCACAGACAGTAGCAGCACAAGAACCCGAAAAGGTTAACGCATTGGCAAACAGCGATAATGAATGTGTTGTTTGCCACGAACGCACGACACCGGGTATTGTCGAACAATATGGCCACAGCACGATGGCCGGTGCTGAGGTCCTGTGTGAGGACTGCCATGAGGTTGACGCCGACTATCCAGGTGCATCAGAACATGAGGGTACTTATGTACTGAATTCTCCCTCATCGGCCATGTGTGACCGCTGTCATGATTCAGAGGTGGCACAGTTCAAATCCAGTCGTCACGCCTTACCTGCCTATGTGGCCTATGCCGGCGCCACAGTGCTTTCCTCCGAACAACTGGATGAATATGGGGCTATCCCAGAGGGCAGTTTCAACCCCGACCGCAGTCGCAATGCCCTTTATCATCTTGAAGGCGAGGCCATCACCAAATTCTCCTGCGAAGATTGCCACAATATCGGTAAACCAGCAGCCGATGGATCGACTGGCCAATGCTCAAAATGCCATCTGCGCCATGAATTCAGCCTGGAACAGGTCCGCAAACCGGAGACTTGTAACCACTGCCATATTGGACCCGACCATCCGCAATGGGAGATCTATCAGGAATCAGCCCATGGCATCGCCTACGCGACCGGTGGTGATGAATGGAACTGGGATGCCGAGCCGGGTACGCTCACAGTGAGCGACCTGCCGGCAGCAACTTGTGCAACCTGCCACATGAGTGGATTCGGCGGCGCCGGCACCACCCACGATACCGGTGATCGTCTGACCTGGTATCTGTTTGCCCCCATCAGCGAACGCCGGCCGGCCTGGCAAGATAACGCCACCCGTATGCAATCAGTCTGCAGCGAATGCCACAACGGGAACTTCATCAAGACATTCTATACTGACGCCGACGCCGCGGTTGAGGCCGTAAACGCATGGGTCGTGGAGAGTAATGAAATCGTGCAGCCGCTCAAAGACAATGGCCTGATGACGGCCGAACCCTTTGACGAGACCATTGACTTCACTTACTTCAACCTTTGGCATCACTGGGGACGGACCGCCAAATTCGGTGTGTGGATGCAAGGGCCTGATTACGTCCAGTGGCATGGCGCCTACGAGATCCTGCACGATCTTGCCGAATTGCGTGAAATGGCAGCAGAGAAGCTGGAAGCTGCCGGAATTACGCTCTCAGACGAGTAATCTACGTAGTAACTATCTTGACTGACCAAAAGGGGCGTGAGCATTTCACGCCCCTCTCCTTATTTGCGTGATTCGCAACAGATCTGGTGTAGATATCACTTATGTATCATCTTGCAACGTTGTTTCCTGGCATTCGCCGTTTTCGCATTCCCCTAACACGCGATCAGTTGATACTGCTGATCGTTGCCATCAACGAACTCTTTCTTGCCCTCGATATCTATCTGGCGCATAGTATCAGTGGTACGATTGTGCCACGTGAATGGATTCCGATTGTCTTCGGCTTGGTGGCGTTCGTTCTGCTGGTGTTTGCCGGTATTATCGCCACCCGCTGGCGCAACACCGCCTCTATCATCGCCACACTCACCCTGATAGCGAGTATCCTGGTGGGTTTCCTGGGTGCGTATTTCCACATTGTGCGCGCTGCGTTGCTGGCGGCGCCATTGGGTGAACGTCTGACAGTACAACTTATGATCTGGGCGCCTCCCATTGTCGGCCCGCTGATGTTTGTCTTCGTCGGCATCTTTGGTATCAGCGCCGCCTGGCTTGAACTGCCACCTGATAGTGGTTCACTGCGGATTATCCGTGGCCTGCGTCTCAACCTCCCCTACAGCAAGACGCGCGCGTTCTTTTATGTTGTTGGCTTGGCATCATTAGCCACTGTCTTCAGTGCCGTTTATGACCACGCACGCACTGACTTCGAAAACCACTACCTTTGGATCCCCACGATTCTTGGCCTCTTCGCTGCCGTGTGTGGTATCGCTTTGGGCGCCATTCGCCGTCCCACCTTTACAGATCTCATGACCTTTTTTGTCGCCATGATTCTGCTGATCTTCGTCGGTGCAATTGGTTTCTTTTTGCACGCCGATACTAACCTGGTCGCCGATAACGCGGTCGTAATGGAACGATTTATTCGCGGTGCTCCCTTCCTGGCTCCTTTACTGTTCTGTAATGTGGGCTTGTTGGGCATCATTACGATGCTGGATCCGGTGGAGCACAGATAGCGCTTGCAGGACTGGCAGTCCTCATCACGTTTACAACCTTCATCTCAGGGCCAATGTTGGACTGGCAGTCCTCTCACGCTTCAGCTTTCATCTCAGGATCTAGACAGGATTGCCAGCCCTCACCTTCATTCTATCTCGACTTATGGCTCGCAAATCCAAAGATAAAACTCAAGCGATTCGTTTGCTTGAGAGTAAGAAAATCGCCTTCTCCACTCATAGCTATGATCCTGGTGTATTTGTCAGCGCAACTGAAGTGGCCGATGCCGTTGGTATGCCTGCTGCCCAGGTGTTCAAGACATTGGTTACGGCCCCTGACACAGGGAAACCGATTCTGGCGGTCCTACCGGCGGATGCTGAACTCGACCTGAAGGTGCTGGCGAAAGCTGCCAGTGTCAAAAAAGTAAAAATGGCCTTGAAAGTGGATGCCGAACGCTGGACTGGACTAAAAAAGGGGGGGATCAGCGCCTTGGCGCTGGTAAACAGGAGTTTTAGGGTTTTTCTAAACTGCAGCGCCTATGATTTTGATAGATTCGCGGTGAGCGCAGGCGAGCGGGGCACACAGGTCGTGTTAGCACCAGCTGATTTCGTAAAGATTACGGGGGCAAGCGTCGTAAAGATTACAAGGTAGACGTACATGTAAAGCCTTCCTGCATATCAAACTTCATAGACTCAACTTCAGTACATCCGCCATCGTGCTAAATTCGAACTGATCCAACAGTGTTTCCAGGCGTCGGCGCATCGGTTTGCCTACGTTATGATAAGTAATAAATCGATCTGACCGGGAAAGGGCAAGACGGGGCGTGCCCTCATCCAGTTCCCAAGGGTGAAGATAGACAACAATCGGCCCCTGTGCCTTGGCAGCACGTAGCCCTTGTAGAATGAGGGGCATAGGTAACACACGCAGATAAAAACCACCACAGACGGGAATCGTCAAGGGGCCAACACGCCAAGCTGTCAATGGCCATTCACAGATGGGATTTGTCGGATCTTGTTCGACAAGATTGAGGGCGGGGTGATAGGGGGTGGCAGGGCAGCCGGGCACACCATACAAGGGCGTCTTCATGGGAAAAACGCTGCTATCGTAGCTGTAGCCATGGTTGGAAAGTGCTGCCAGCGCCCAAGAGGTATCGGCTGAAAGACTGAAGGTGGGAGCCCGAAAACCGCGCGGGGTCACCCCCGGAAGATGTCTCTCTACCTCTTCCTGGAATCGAATCAGCTCTTGTTCAAATTCTGATTTTGTCAATTCCCACAATGGCCGATGCGTATGAGTGTGGCATCCTATTTCATGCCCTTCATCGACGATACGCCTAAGCAACTGCGGATAGCTGTGAAGAACCTCTCCGACGACGAAAAAGGTCGCTCGCAGCCCCTTGGCCGAGAGCAAATCCAACAGTGGTTCTGTCGCTGCAATTACGCGGTCATCAGCAGAACTGCGGTCGACACGGGCCCTCAGCAACTCGGCATGCCAGTAAGACTCGAGGTCAATGGACAAGGCTGCGTTCATGATAGAATACCGAGACATTCATATCGCGGGGGGTGTCTCATTATCCTCTCGGGCTGAACCGGCGCGAGTATAGTGGCGAAAGAATACTATGGTGATTGAGAGGGACATCTTTACGATGTAATAGATGGCTTTGAAGGAACTGCCATGCATCGACGTGCCAGAAAGTCGATCGTGCATGGTAACAGGCACTTCCTGCACCCTGAATCCGGCATAATGTAGCATGATCAGTGTATCGGCATCGGGATAATCGCTGGGATAGTTTTCTTCGGCAAAGAAAGCCATCACCTCACCGGTCATCGCCTGGAATCCGGATGTGGTATCGGTGACGGTATTGCCTGTCAGCCAACTGGAAATTTTGGCAAAGAGGCGCATGCCCAAGCGGCGGACAAAGGAGGCATGATAGGTCATTTCCCCCATGAACCGTGACCCTACGGCAACATCACATTGGCCGGCTTGAACGGGGACCAATACAGAGGGGGCACAAGTAGGATCGTGCTGACCATCGGCGTCCATCATTATGCCAACATCATATTGATGCTGGGCCCCATAGCGGAAACCTGTTTGCACAGCACCCCCATATCCAAGATTATTGGGCAAGCGCACCACCTGTGTACCAAGCCGGCGGGCGATGGCGTTCGTGGTATCACTGGAATGATCATCCACCACCAAGATGTCGGCGTCAGGGAGCGTTTGCTGCAAAATCGGAACCACATGCGGCAGGTTTTGAGATTCGTTGTAGGCAGGAATGATGATTAACGTGGAAGACATGCGTTTATAGTAGGCGCTTTAGCGTCGTCCATTTCAGCGCTAAAGCGCTTACTACGAACGGTCTAGATGATGATATCGTCACTTTTCTGTTCTTGCGGCAGGGTGGTGAAATCTAGGGTGCCGACATCGGCAGATTGCAAATTTTTGGAGATAGTGAAACTGAAGGTCGCACCCTCGTGTTGGACACTCTCTACCCAGATATGTCCGCCATGATGTTCTACGATATGGCGACAAATGGTCAACCCCAGACCGGCCCCTTTGTAGAGACGATTTGCACCACCATCGACTTGGTAAAAACGATCAAAAATGCGATTAAGCTCATTATTTGTAATACCGATTCCTGTGTCGTGAACATCGATCTGAATAAAATCCGCCGACTCCTCAGCAGCAATGGTAACAGAGCCTTGGGGTGGGGTAAATTTGATGGCGTTATCTACAAGATTGGTGACAACTTGCTCTAATCGCCAGGGATCTGCCGAGCAGGTGGGCAGATCTTCGGGCACCAGGTTGACCAAAGAGACCTCAGCCGAATCGGCCAGTGGGGTAAGCTTGTCGATCACAGCTTCAGCGACAACAGGGATATCGGCCGGTTGCAGTCGCAAGGTAACACGCCCTGATTCTAAACGAGAAAACTCCAACAGATCATCAATCATGCGTTGAAGATGATCTGTCTGTTGTTTGACCGTCTCCAAAAAATCCCTCTGGATCTCGGTGACAGGACCGGTTTTGTCCATGAGAATGATATCGACAAACCCTTTGATCGAGTGTAAAGGTGTCTTCAGTTCATGCGATACGACAGAGAGAAAATTGGATTTCATACGTTCCAATTCCTTTTGTCCCGTGACATCACGCAAAACGGTGGCAATGCCCTGTAAATTGGTCCCAACCATAAGTGGTGTAGCAAGCGCCTGGTACGTTCGTTCTTTGTTCATACCGCCCGGAGTCAGAACTATCTCGCGCATTTGTGCGTCTCCGGGCGTTAGTTTAATCTCATCCAGCAACTGCAAGATTGGCTCGTAATCGAGGATCATATAGACGGGCAAGCCCACAGGAGGAGCTGCCTCTAAAGCAAAGGCCTCGACAGCAATCGGGTTCATCAACAAAAGTCTGAGGTCAGCATCAACTACGAGCACGCCATCGCCAATACCAGCCAGAATCGTCTCCAACTCTCGATTCTTATCTGCTACAGTTTGGTAAAGCTGTGCATTCTCTATGGCGGCTGCCGCAAAGTATGAGAAGGAGTCGAGCAATTGGCGTTGGCGGTCGGTGTCGAAATCGAGGCGATCGTCGGCCAGATAAATGGCGCCCATCGGCAGGCCGCGTAATACCAGAGGCAGGCACAGAAATTGATCGACCTGCCAGAGCCTACGTAAATATTCAAAACCTAAGCGATCTGTGTCATTACTAGAGACGATGTTGCCGGCTGCCAGAAGCTCTCTGTCATGCTCGTGCGCGTCTAGATGATGGCTAAAACTGTCAATGCTATCCGCAGCCGGCCCTGATGCGGAGACACCTTGCAAGCGAGAGCCGTCCTGATCTAGTAGCGCTAGCGACGCATAAGAGGCACTGGTCAGCGTGGCCAATCTTTCGACCAGCACTTGTAACGTGTCTGGGAGATCCAATGTGGCGGCGAGCGCTCGCGAGACTTCTTGTAGCGAACGAAGCTGTAGCACGCGATCCCCAAGATCCTCGGCAGTACCTTGCAGTCGCTTAGTCTGGGTCTCCAGATCAGCTTCACGGGTCGCCAGCACATCTTCCAATTCTTGCCGCCTCTGGCGCAGGTCTTGCAAATACTCGACAGCAAAAGCGGTGACAATAGCTGCGACGAACAGCAAGCTGTACCGAATCAGGAAGGCGGGATTAGGCAAGAAAGCGAGAGACCCGCTCTGTATCCAGAGGGCCAAAACATAAAGTGGTCCACTGGCAAAAGCACCTACCCATGTCAACCAAGACCAGGGCAAATAAAATGCAGGTAATAGAACTTCGAAAATCAGCAGCGGCCAAATGGGTGATGTCAAACCTCCACTGGCGATGATAAGATAGAGCGTTAATCCCAAATCTAAACCATAACCCAACATGTGGACGAGTGCCGACCGCTGTGGCAGCCTCGACAGTAGTACCAGGTAGAGCGCCGTACACAACACGTAACCACCAAGCACAAAGGCCGGCTGAGCCCAGGAACGCGTACCCGTCAGCCACAAAGTCAGCAAAGCAAAGAGTAACAGAATACCCTTGTTGGCAATCAAAATGGGTGCGCCAGGGCTGTGAAGTGTAAAGGAACTACGGTGTGACACTGTGATTTATCGGTACTTGGTAGGCGTTGGAATTGGGGTGGGAGGAGGGGTATCTGTGGGGGGGCGAGGTTTTTGTGGTGGCTGAGGCGTGGCCGGTTGAAGGACGCTCACTGTGGGTGTATGCGTGGCAGTGGAAGTTGCTATATGACTGGGAAGTCTAAGCCTGCGGGGTGCTGCCGTGACTGTCGACGTTGGGGTGACTGTGTAAGTTGGTGTGTGGGTGGGTGTGGGTGTTAGAGTATCGGTGGGAAGGGGAGTGGTAGTGGGAGAGGAGGTCGGCGTACGAGTGAGGGTGGGTGTACGAGTAAGGGTGGGACTAGGGGTGGGTGTATATGTTGCAGTCGGCTGAAGCGGATGATGCACTGTCCACCATAATTCACGACCCGATACAATGTACAGACGGTCGCGGTTCACCGGTCCTAGAAACAACGCTTCAACGCTGCCGAGTGTTGGCCCTTTGAGTCGAGCCCAATTGGCGCCGTTGTCGTCACTATGCCATATGTTCCCGGCGATGTCTCCAACAAATAGTGTTTGCCAGACCACGGGATCGAAAGCAAGGGCGGTTATGGTGCGGGGTGTTGGCGAATCGATTTTACGCCATGAATTGTCGCTATCAGTACTGTAGAGAAGACCTCCATCATGAAGTGCATAAAGTTCATTTGCACTATGGACAGAGAGTTGAAGGCGGCGCGGCACCGTGTTTGCGGGAAGAGATGTGTCCTGCCAAGACTTGCCGCCATCTTGGGAACGGGCCACAAATCCGTTCCCACCAACCCACATATCGGAATCTAATAGTACCGTCGTGATCTCTTTCTCAAACTCTTTTTCCTCCCATGTTTCACCGCCATCCAAGCTAAATGTGAAGTGAGTTCCCGAGGCTAAAGCGATCATATCGGCATCATCGCCTGCATGTATGGCCAATCTATCTGGGCTGAAGTCAAGGGGTTGATACAACAAGCCAAATGTTTCGCCACTGTCGGTAGAACGATAAAGGCCGCGCCGATCTGCACTACCGGCGATAGCATAAAGCGTCTGTGCTGCTCCGGGATGTAGTTCGGTGAGCGTTAAACCTCCGGTTGTATTCTGCGGCAAGCCCCGGCCAATGCTCGCCCAGGTACGTCCTTCGTCGACACTTCGCATCAGTGCTAAGGGTGACCACTTGTACAGAATAGTCAACCCCTTCTCACTGGTGATAGCGACGTTTGCCAGCGAGCCTACCTGTCCACTGGTTGGCAGCCAGATGGATGATTCATCCGCTTGGGCATAAGGCCACAACACCAGCGGCAATAAAAAAATGGCCACGCCGGTGAACCAGGGCAACCACTGTCGCTTAACGGTTGCAGTCGCAGTCTGTTTCATGTCTGCCGGCATGATTAGCGGTAGGGGGTGGAGGTTGGAGGCGGTTTCGGCGTTTTGGTCGGCGGCGGTGGCGGTTTCGGCGTTTTGGTCGGCGGTGGTGGGGGCGGTGTCGGTGTGGGAGGAGCAGGTGTGAAGGTTGGTGTAAACGTTGGTGGCCGAGGGGTTACGGTGGCAGTAGGGGTAGCAGTCGCTGTTGGCAGCGGTGTTGGCGTGGCGGTCGCTGTGGCGGTACTGGTGGGAGTTGCCGTTGCCAGCGCCAGCAGGATGGCTTGTTCAAGGTTGCGCGCGGCTTCTCCATCCTCACAAAGCGGGTCGACAGCCAACGCCATCTGCACATGTTTGAGTGCGACAGAGTAATTACCTATTTTCGATTCCTTTTCTGCTTGGGCGAGATGGGCGCGGTGAAGTAAGCAGGCAACCATCCCCCCCGCATACTCAGGTTCTTGATCATATATCTGTACCAGTGCGGCAACCACCGCTGTCCAGTCACTTCTGTCGGCAGCGCGCGTACCGTTTTCATACAGGCTGGCAAAGCGTCTGTCAGTGGCCGCTCGCTGATTTTCGGGATGAATGGTCAATGCGGCATTGAAGTAACCAATCGCCTGACGAACGGCGTTTAAGTCGCTACCCTGATGGGCGACAAAGTATTCGCCTTGTTCCAGATAGCTTACAAAAAGCGATTCCAGTATGGCATCCATCCGAAAAGCATCATCTCGCTCTCGGATAGCTTCGAACAGGCGGATCGCTTCTGCCCAGTTGCTGGCATCATAGGCAGCAGTCGCCGAAGCTAAGAGGTCTTCTAGCTCCTGTTGCCGTATGACAAAATCTCTCAACACATCTGAGTCTTCGTACTTGTAGTTGGGATTCTGTATGATGATCGCGTCCAGTTCAGTCAGGGCGGCGCCCCAATCTTGGTCGGCGATAGCAGCTTGAGCTGCATCATAACGTTGTGATAGATCTCTAGATAATCGCGCCTGGTTTAACAATGCCTGGGCGCCAATATCGCTGGCCTCGACATCGAGGATGCTCTCGAAAGCTTGGATAGCCCCATCGAAGTTACCAATAGCCAACTGAGATTGTCCCTCGATGTACAACTCCGCCAGGCTAGGATCTGTGTTGCGGACCGGCAGGGAGAGAAGACTATCTCCAGCGAAAACAAAAATAATGACTACCGCAATGATCAAAATCAGAAGGCTTACTGTCCAGGGAAGCCACCGTAGACGTGATGGGGTTGTGCCTCCATCCTCCACCTCGCTACTACGTTCCGGCGCCATCTCCTCTAATTGAATAAACCAATTGATTTCGTCAATAAGAGCGGCAACGCCCTGCCGCTGCGGCTGTGTCTCTTGCAGACGCGTAAATGCTGTCAGCGCCTGTCGCCATTGGCGTTTTTGGTAATAGGCCATACCCTCAGCGTAGAGGTGGTCAGCCTGCTCGCTGCCGTTCTGTGCGTTTCCGCCGCCAGGTTGGTCTATGGGACCGGCACTGCTGTTCTGTGTACTGGAGCCGGATTTGGACTGGGGAGATGTCATGCGCAGGAAAGTGTAGCCGTAGCCTGTTACTAGCGCAAACCACCAGAAGGACTATGAGTGCGGGGATCATCGAGTGGGCGGGGTTGAGATACCCCCGTTATCTGAGTACTGTTCCCTCCGATAAGCTGAGGTAAATATTGGCGATAAGGGTCCCAAAGACGCACATCTTTGACCAAGCTCCAGGTGTTCAACCTACCATCCACGCGATTCCAGCTTTCCATCCTTACCGTAATTCTCTCCCCCGCCCACGAGCGCGGCAGAAGGACGCTCGCCTCACGCCAGCCTAGATCGGCCAATACCCCTTCTTGCCACTGGTCATAGGGTAAGCCGTCTCGTAAGGCTAATTGTTCACCTGTTGGACCGATGAGCTTGAGATCAAAGGTATCGAACCAGCGTTGTTGGTCCTGGCTCTGGCCAAAGGCCGTGTCGTAGGTGTATATTCGATACCAAAAGGTGAGCGTCGGATGATCGAGGACATCGGCGCCGGGCACTCTTATGGCTTGGACGATATTCCCTGATCCGACCGGTACGATACCGGTGTCTTCGTCGGGAATATCCATTCCTGGTACGTTGGGGCCGTAGTCAGGTGATCCCAGGCGAGCGGCAAAAACCATCTCATCAGTGGCACTTTGTGTATCGACCACGCTTTGCGCCAACTCTCCATCGTGTTGCCAGGCGCCGAAACTACTACCGGCGAAATCACCATTGAGCAGGACATCGATATAAATGCCCCAGGGTAAACCTACCCATCGAGAGACATTGCCTGCCAGGTCACGGGCACGCATCCGGAAGAAGTAACGATGTCCGAAGTTGCCAAAATAGCGTCCGCTGGTATCCTGGACATTGGATTCGCCCCAGTTCATCCAGGCGCCATTTCGTCCATCTTTATACTGGAGGTCGAAGCCATCCAGCCCACTGCCTTCTGGTTCATCTGCGGCACGCCAGTTTAACAGGAATGAAGATTGGCGTTGATAGCGGTCTATGGGCAGGAAGGAGGGGTTGGGTGCATTGAGATCAACTTGATAACTGATCTGTGTGAGTGGCTCAACATTGCCCGCAACATCGATAGCTTGAAAAGAAAGGGTATGGCGCCCTGTGATATTGATGGGCACAATGACACTGACATCAGACAGTTCTTGCCAATTGCTATCGTTCAAACGATAGCGGATCAGTTCGATCCCCGAGGCCCCATCAGACGCCGTAAGCTGTACAGTCACCGGTGTGATGTACCACCCACTGGGCGCCAACGTGCCTGATAGCAGGGTGGCAAGAGTGGCTGGGGCCGTGTTGTCGAAACGCAATGCGCTTGTCTTTACAACGCGCGAGTTGATATCTGCATTTCCGGCGTGGTCTTCTAACCAGAAATGCAGATCCCAGGCACCCTCATCTGGCACCTCGATACCCGCGCTAATGCCAATGGGAGGAATGCGGATGCCATCCAAAGGATAGGCCGGAGGATTGCCTAATTTATAATATCCGGCGGCGATGCCTGATGTATCGGCGGGATTGGTCCACGAAAGGGAAAAACTATTGATCTGAGACCAATCTCCAGGGCTAACGGTAACGGCTTGCGGACTTCCTGGTGGATCGGGATCGATGCGAACGGTTTCGAAGACCGCCTCCTCTACATTACCAGCGATATCGGTGCTACTGTAACGCAGGGTATGTTTATCCGAGGAAGATAGCACGAATTGCGTGGTCGGCAGCGGCTGGCTACCATCTATGCTCACATAGGTTTCGTTCACGCCTGAAAGCGAGTCTGTCGCAACCAATGTGACGCTTACAGGTGACACAAACCAATCGTTATTACCAGGGATACCTTGCAGTAGGGCAGTGGTTGTGGGGGCAGTGGCATCATAGGCCAGGGACAATTCCTCTTCCCACACACCGCGCTGGTTGTGGTCGGCATTACCGGCGCCATCTTGCAGCCACACGTAGGCTTTATATATGCCTTCAGTGGGCACCTGAATGTCGCGAAGCACATTGTTGCCTCCCCCACGCCAGGCGCCATCAGTGGCATCGGTGGGGGCATCACCGACTTTGTAGTAAGCGCCGGCAATACCGCTAAGGTCCGGCGGCATCGCCAATGTGAGTTCGAACTCATTGGTATGAGTCCATCCTTTAGGCATGAGATCGATAGGTGTTGGGGGCCATGGGGCATCGGTGTCGATGCGGATGCCGTCCGGTAGGCTATGGGGGGGTTCTTCATATCCAATGCGATCTACAGAATAGACATCGACGACATATTCTCCACTTTCGTTAAGGGAAAAAACTGTTCCACTGATCCATTCACCGCCATCGATGCGATAATAGGTCGCTTGAACGCCTGAACCTTCATCGGCAGGAACCAGGGTGACGGTCACCGTCTTGGTATACCAGCCGGCGTTGTTATCTCCTGGCAGAATGACGTAGGAGGTAACGGGTGGCTGGAGGTCGACATGGACCGCCAGTTCTTGAGTCTCTTCTAGATTACCGGCGAGATCAGTTGCCATGTAGCTTAGTGTATGCTCACCTTCATTTGAGATCGTCATGCTACTTTCTTGTTGCCACTCGCCTTCATCCAATTGCCATTCCACATAGTCAGGGCCGGAGACCAAATCCAGGAGGTTGAACCAGATGGTCACGATGTTATCATACCAGTCATCAAAGACGGGCAGTCGATCAAGAGCCGGATCGGTAATAGGCGCTTCCTGATCCAGGTTGAATTCCAGTGGTTCAGGCGCAGTATTGTTGCCTGCCTTATCAACAGCTCGTACCTGTAGAAGGTGCTCTCCATCCTCCTCGATCAAGTGCTGCTGATCCTCGATCCATTCCTCGTCATCGAGATTGTACTCCACGCGATCCAGACCGGACCCAACATCACTGGCGATGATGGTGATATCGATACTGCCTGTGTACCATTCGTTATTGCCGACAGGGCCGATCACGTCGACAAAAAGCTCGGGTGGTTCAGGATCCCACATGACGGCATCCAACGCCACCTGGCGACTGTCTTTGTCGATATTGCCGGCGGTATCTCCTAGCCACAGGAACAAATGGTAACTACCCGGCCCAGAGGCGGCAATCCCGTCAATAGTGGAAATAGCCTCAGCTTGTTCGCACACGCCATCTGTATCATGCTCGGGTTCACTACCGAGTTTGTAACAGGCGCTGGCGATACCACTGAGATCGGCTGGATTCTGCCATGTCACGGTGTAAGTAGCGGTGGTGGCGGTTTGCCACCCACTTGGGCTAACTGCTGGCAACGTAAGTGGCGGGCCCGGTGGGGTTAAATCAAGGTTCAATGTTAGGGATACTGCCTCAATTGGATCCCCGATATTTTCGGCCCCATCCACCGGCCAGAGCCATAGTTGATGCACGCCCTCTTCGTCGTTAGGAATGGCATAGCCTTCATAGCCTGTCTCCGTGCCGGCCAGGAATTCACCCTCCTCTGCTAACAAGGGGGGCTGGCCAATGGTACTTTGTACGCCGGATAACCCGCTGTCATCATTTGCAGCCGTCCACTTGAGGTTAAAGGCATTGACATTGCTCCAAGTGTTGGGAGCTACACTGGGATTGCTCAAGGCTGCGGGTGGGACTGTATCCAGGCGCAGGGGCACAGAGATGGCAGTGGTGTGATCCCCGTTCTCCACACGATCTTGCAACCATAGCCAAAGTGCATGTACTCCATCCCCACCAACTGATAGGCCCGAAAGGCTTGTGATGTCGTCGCCAACCACAAACGGGCCGTCCTCGGGGGCGCTGGGTGTTGCTCCCACTTTATACCATACCCCACCTATACCGTTCGCATCACTGGGGTTCGTCCAGGTCGCGCCGAAGCTGTTGATGTTTGTCCAGGTCTCGGGCACAGCTTGGGGGTCGATGGCTGAACCGGGGGCTGTGGTATCTACATTGACAGGGAAAGCGGGGCTGTTATCCGTTTGCCCATTCCCATCGGTAATCCGATATTGAATGAAGTTTGCACCATCCGTCAATGTCAGATTTGAGACCGTGATCCGCCGTGTATCTGATAGCAAAGCTCCTACAGTCAAATTGGCCGTTTGCCACCCTGACCAGGATGTACCACCGTCGGTTGAGAACTGGTATGCGGCCTGGTCGGTCAGGTCATCGGGGCTATGAGCTGTTATTGCCGTTGTGGCCGGGAGCTGTGATATCCACTCGTCGAATCCGGGGCTGAAGTCGTACCAGGTCGTAGCAGTTGGAGCAATGGCGTAGATCAGAATGGGCAGGCTTAACAATGTCAGGGCAGTAATCAGAGCGATGGAGATCAGGCGAAAGGTACGAATTGGGTTCATAAGAAAAATAGAGGAGCTTAGGTTGGGCAATTGACCCGATAAAGATATCAGTCTCAGTACATCAAAAAGTTAGTGACCGTCTAAAATAACAATGGGGTATTTGGGGCGTGGTTCAGGATCAGCATCCCACATCTTTACAAATTGATGTTCTGATGACTGAAGATTAAGGACGATTGGCAGAAGAATCTTCAATCTTCAATCTTCAATCTTCAATCTTCAATCATTAGTCATTGATCTTTGATTCCGTTCGCAATCGCAAACTTGGATTTGTAAAGATGCAAACTCGGCAGAATGAACCATGCCAAATCTGGCTATACTGATTCTGTCAAACAGCACAAAAGGGGCGCTTGATACGAGCGAACATGCGCTCGTCCAAACCCCCCCCTACAGGCTGCAATGCGTAACGGTGTGTAGTTGTGGCGGCTTAATGCCTAAGTCGGTATCTAACACATGCAGACACAGATCAAGTGGTTTCGAAACGATAGCCAACGCCCCGCACAGTGGTAAGGTGCTGGGGGTGGTCAGGGTCTTCTTCGATCTTGGTCCGCAGACGCCGCACATAAACGGCGATTTGGTTGGGATAACCGCCATAATTGGCTCCCCACACGCTGTTCAATAGTTGATCATGTGTGAGGACGCGGCCGGCGTTTCGCATTACGCAGTGCAAGAGCCTGCATTCGATGGGAGTAAGTTCTACTGTGCGGCCTGTTGGTAAGAGCGCACGGTTTGTAAGTGGATCGAGGCGAATTCCGGCGGCTTCGATGCGGTCGGAAGGATCACCCAATGCATAAGCCTCGGTGCGACGCAGCACCGCCTTGACTCTTGCCAACAGCTCTGAAGGCTCAAATGGTTTGGCCAGATAATCGTCTGCCCCTTGCTCCAGACCCGCTACCCGGTCGGCAGTTTCCCCTTTTGCTGAAAGGAAGATGACGGGAATGGCATAACGAGAGCGTATTTCACGTAAGGTCTCGAACCCGTCAAGACCAGGCATCATCACATCGAGAAGCACCAAATCGGGTGTTTCTCGTTCGAGCAACAGGAGCGCATCACGCCCATTGCCGGCAGCGATGACTTCGTACCCTTCCTCCCGCAAAAGAAATGCCGTCATTTTGACACTGGGTGGATCATCATCAACAACGAGTATGCGCATATGTTCCTTGGCTGGCGAAGAGGTGAACGCCTGGTCCTCAGCACCATCATTATACCATCGCGCCATACTGCGAGCAAGGGAATTGGGCACGCGTGGGGGATTATTCCCGGATAAGTGAGGAGTTGGTTTTGCGAGCATGGGATTAAATAAATAATGTAGGGATTCTGGTATGGATCGTTTTGCCCGAACTTTACACAGCTCAGTACAAAACTATCAAATTGATCAATTTATGAGATAGGGCAGGAAAAAGATCCTATCCGTAGAGGCAAGACCGATATCGACTCTGAGTGTGATACCGGCTTCGAGAAGTGCGTTGGGCGGATAATTGGTTGTAATTATGTGTCCTACGGGAAGAGTCACCCACACGGAATAGACCTCAGGGGAGAGGGCACTGAAATAGGCGACACCATCCCAGGCAGTGCGCGTGGCCCCGCGCGACTGCCCTTGTGAATCCCGCAGGGTGATGGGGATATTACGCAAGGGACTGTCTGATTCGCCGTAATTGCCATCGGCATCGCTATCTAAGAATACGAACACTTCGATATTACCGATTTCCGGTGTGGGCGTCGAGGTCAATGTTGGGGTTGAAGTTGAGGTTGGAGTGAGCGTAGGGGTTGGGGTTAAGGTTCCTGTGGCAGTAGGTTCTGGTGTCGGAGTTGGGGTGGGTGTAGCCGTTGAGGTTGGAGTTGGGGTTTTGCTAGGTGTGGATGTCTCGGTTGGGGTCGGAGTCGGTTCAGGATCGTTCCAACGCCAGGTGGAGCCAGCCGCGCCCGCAGTCCAGGCAACGCTACTTGATGGAAAAGCCAACGCATAGAGATCAAAGCCTGTACCGACATTGTCACTCTGCCACTGCACCCCGCCATTTTCTGTGTGCAAAGCCAGCCCTTGCGCCCCGACAGCCCAACCATTATCGGCATCGATAAAAGCAAGGTCATAGAGGGTTGTCGTGTGGCCACTGCTCTGCACTTGCCAGGTCATACCGCCATTGTTGGTATGCAGGATGACCCCGCCGGTTCCGGCAGCCCAACCTTGATTGGCATTCACCATCGCCAATGCAAAGAGGGTATCAGTAGCGCCCAGTGTTTGAACAGTCCAGCTATCACCGCCATTCACTGTATGCAAAATCACCCCACCTGCGCCAGCAGCCCAACCCGTATCTTCATCGACAAAGCTCAGATCGAAGATCGAATACTGGCCCGGCAGAAATTGTTGTGTCCAAACAGCACCGTCATATCGGTACACGGCGCCTTGCTCACCTGCCGCCCAGCCACGATCTTTTGAGACAAAGGCAAGGGCATGGAGATCCCCGGGGAAGAGGGTAGTCTGTGGCTGCCAGGTGATACCGCCATCTTCTGTAAAGTGAAGTAGTCCGTGATCGCCTGCAACCCAGCCCGTATGGGTATCGAAGAAGTGAACTGCATTGATTGCACTTTGGAAACCGCTGGGTCGCTGAATCCAGTCTTGGCCGGCAACGGTGGTAAAAAGCAGTGTACCACCACGGCCTGCGATGAACCCCTGTTGGCGATCTAAAAACTGTACAGCCAAAAGATCGGAGCTTGTATGGCTGGATTGTCGGCTCCAGTCGCCGAGCGCCTGGGGGGCGACAGCAAATGAAGGCAGGTTACGGCCGGTAACCCAGGCGACCGTCTGCCCTGAAAGCAAAGCTAACGTTAATATAAAAAAGCCGATAATTGCGAATAAAGGTCGCATAGATTCAGATTCGAGAATGCTTGAAAACGAGATATTGGTTTCCAGTTCATGGCAGGCCCTGATGGCCGACTTTCGCTGGTGTAACAGTCAGTATAACGGATTCGGGTGAAAAGCAGATGAAGTACGTCGTAAAAAAAGATGACAGTTTGTTCAGGTTGCTGCTCAGATCGTGCTTGATCTTTGGGGCAGATTGAGGCCATGCTATACTTCGGCATTGGTCATTTACGTGAATATGGTCTATGATCTTCGCGCCCTCAGTCTACAAAGGTCGTATCGATTCACCTTTTTAGATTGAACAAATTCAGCAATGTCTATCGTTGAACAATACCTTCGCCATTTTGAGGGAATATGCCTAAGTTGCAGCCTACAATACCTTCAGCGTGGCAAATTCAAATAATTTATGATTTTCTCAGGATTCCTCCTGAATTTTGTATTAGTCAAGCGCATGTTACACATCGACTGAGGAATGAACTACCCTAGTATCAGACATTTTCGCGGGTGAAACCCCGTCGTTCGGAGAAATCCACTCCGAAAAAGAGGAGGCTATTTGTGCAAGATGTATTTGCCCAATACAATTCCTCCTGAATTTCCTTGAATTTCGCTGTTTAGGGGTGTGGCGCACTCGTATTTATGCTTCCCAGTGCTCCAATCTCAGCAAATATCTGGTCAATTAAAATCTGCTCAGGCATTTCC
>PIVW01000308.1 GCA_003353825.1 Chloroflexota bacterium | reverse complement strand
AGAACGACAGGGAAGTGAGGCGTATTGTCGATGAAGGCTATCGACAATCTCGTCAGGTTTTGCAAACCCATGGTGAGATGTTGGAATTGGTCGCACAAACATTACTGGATCGAGAATCACTGACGGCTGCGGAGTTCAGAGCGTTGTCCGAGGATGGCGAACTACCACCGCTCGATATACCACCTGCTGCCCCGCCACCGACAACGCCCTCACGTGATAGTGATCCAGACTTTCGCTCTTCCACAAAAAAGGGTTCGGCAACACCGCCCGCTCCAGCTCCGGCCTAAACACGTGTTGCGTGGTGCTTGTGCTAATGAAACACGCTCTTCTCGTAAGGGTCGCACAAATTCCGAAAGAACCTGCCTCCCGCCGACAGATCATGTCGGCGGGAGGCAGGCTCTTTGCGCAGTGGCTGCAGCCAGTGGTTGCAAATGATTCAGTCAACTTGACATCGTTTTCGACGACAACCTATACTGTAAACATAAACTAGATACCGTAAATTTACAGCTTTTTTCATCGCTGATTGCGATGATCGGGGGAAGTCCGGTGGTCGATTGATCGAGATTCCGGCGCTGTCCCGCAACTGTGACGGCTCATGGGGCACGTACCCGTAGCCTAAGCCAGAAAACCTGGAGCTGTAACAACATCGGAAGCCTGCGTGGACAGGGGCCGGTCTTGTGAAAAGCACTAGGCCTTGTCCATAGCGACAAGGTTTTTTTATGGTTAAACAACACAGATTTCAACTGACAGTTTACATACTCTTAGTACTATTCCTGACCACTGCTGCTGGCAGTGTACTGGCTATCAGCGCGCGGGGTAGTCTCCTGGAACGCCAACAAGCTGTTGCCGACGCTCTCATTTGGCTCAAAGCACAACAGAAACCGGATGGCCATATTGGCGGGTTAGGGACATCCTGTGAAGCAGCCTGGGTGGTGGCAGGTGAAAATCCGGCAGGGCCTGTCTGGACATCTGGTGGTACCAGCTTGCTCGCTGCCTGTGAAGCAGATGTGCCCACCTATTTGGCCAGGCGTGATGCCGGACGCATGGGCAAGGTTCTGCGAGCGGTTGCCGCGACAGAGGCTGATCCCAGGGCGTTCGGTGGGCTCGACCTCATTAGCGAACTAGAGAACAAATACGATGCTGAGACTGGATTCTATCATTCGGGTAGTCTGTTTCGGCATGTTCTGGCCATGATGGCTCTTCATGAAGCGGGGCGTAATATTCCCCAGGCAGCGACAGATGCTATGCTGCGACAGCAGCGACCAGATGGGGGCTGGAGCTGGGTGATCGATCCAGATCTTAGTGATGGCTTCGCCTCGATCGCCGATGTCGATACCAGCGGGCGCGTGCTTCAGGCTCTGCATACCTTGGGGTTATCGCCGAACCATCCTGCTTTTGTGTCGGCAGTCGCTTATCTCATCGAAAACCAAAACAGCGACGCCGGTTGGGGCTATGATGACATCAGCAATAGTGACTCCACGGCCCTGGCTATCGAAGGGCTGCTCGCTGCCGGTTGGGATCCGGAGTCTGCCAAATTCGAGAAGAATGGTACGAATCCCGTGACCACGCTGCTGAGTTTTCAGGAGGCGAGTGGCGCCTTTGTCTTCCAGCACGAACTGCCAGAAAGCCGCATGTTGGCGACCACCGATTCTATCCCCGCCCTTTCACATCCTTACCCCGCCGACATGGCGACACCTCTACGATTCTATTTGCCGGCGATCCTCTCTCCTTGATAGCTCATTATTTTTCTTCGCACAGGAACTTACTTATGCGATCCCGTCGTAACGTTTTTATCATTTTACTTGTGTTGTTTTCGATTCTGCTGGCCTCAACAGCTTATGCCCAGGGCAGTGGCGCCAAACAGGTTGCATTAGTCATCAGCTATTCTGATGGCACAACCTATACCGAGATTGTAACCCTCCCCAGCGATGCTAGCACAGCGGGCGTGCTCGAAAGTGCTGATGTCCCCGTGGGCATGTTCGATGCGGGTTGGGGTCCCGCTGTCTGTAATATCAACAATGATGGTTGTCCCAGTGACGACTGTTTCTGCAATCTTGAGATGTACTGGGCCTATTTCAATCTTAAGGGTGATACCTGGGAGAGTTCTGCGGTCGGCGTAAGCAATCACACCCCGGCAGATCGGGCCGTAGAAGGATTTGCCTGGTCGGGATTCGATCAAGATTTCAATCCCACTGTCGAACCTCCTGTCAAGACCTTCGATGAGATCGAAGCAGAACTGAGCCCGCCTCCAGCCGAAATTCCTGAGCCCGCCACTCTCATTCTCCTGGGCAGCGGTTTGGCCGGACTCGCTGCCTACGCTCGCCGCCGCAGAACTGCTTAAGAACACTTAGGACTGACAATTCAATAACTTGCGGAACTCTATCCTCATGTCAGGAAGCAAATCGGCAAGTTATTCTGTCCTAAGCCCCTACTGTGACTCGCAGACCATGTTACGAACAATGACTCGCCACCTTCGCTTCCTAATTCTTGGCATAACACTCGTCCTTATCCTAGGCTTCGGCACCAGCCAAGCCGACGATCCTAACCGCGCCGGCATCGTCGTCACCTTTAGTGATGGTAGCACCACATCTGCCTGTGTCGAGTTCACAGAGTCTAGCATTAGCGGTTCTGAACTTCTGCGAAAATCAGAACTGATTACCGGCCTGGAATCCGTTATCAATCCGTCGGGCGGATTCGGCGAAGCTGTCTGTAAGATAAGCGAGGGTGTTCATAGTGACGGCTGTGATTTCCCCTTAGATGACTGTTTCTGCCAATGCCAAGGAATCGACTGCGAATTTTGGGCATATTATCATCAGACTGGAAATGCCTGGGAATATTCTCAAGTGGGTGCGGGTGGCAGGCAGGTAAGTGATGGCCTGGTTGATGGCTGGGCCTGGAGTACAGGCGTCTGGAATCCGGGTGGGGATAATAGCTCAGCGGATGTCGAACCACCTTTAATGACCTTCAACGACATCTGTGCACCGTTTGTCGCAACCCCCACGTTGACGCCTACCCCTACCGAAACGTCCACGGCCACTCCCACCCCCACAGCGACGCCGACTGCTACAACCACGCCCACACCCACGGCAACGACGACAGCATCGGTGACACCCACACCGACCGCCCAACCGGCGCTTTCTATCGATTATGGTTTGGATCCAGACCAGATTGCCAGCGGTGATTGTTCAACGCTGAAGTGGAATGTAATCGGAGCCGATAGTGTCTTTCTGAAAGATGGCGATAGGGCGGAGCAGAAGGTCTCTTTGGACTCGGCTTTGAGGGTGTGCCCGACGCAAACCACCCTTTTCCGCCTGCGGATTCAGCGTGGCACAGAAGAGCAAAACCTTACGCAGACGCTGACGGTTTCGGCCTCAACACAGACACCCATCCCGGCGCAACCCAGCCCCACTCCGGTGGTATCCCCCACGCCTATTTTTACACCACTGCCCCCAACCCCTACAGCGATCGTCGTTCAACCTACACCTATCCAGCAGCTTCCACCTACCACTTCACCTAGCCCCACCCTCATCGTCATCGCCGCGACGCCGACCCCCGTCGCCGTTGTCGTCGCCGAAGTTGCCGCGGATCCATTGGAGGCAGGCGACGGTCAGGTCGCGAAACCGGTGCGCGTGCTAACACCGGCGCCGACACCCAGCAACAGCAACACCGATCCGAATCGTTTCTTGACATACGGCGGATTCGCCCTGATTTTGGCTGCTTTGGCAGGTATCGGCCTGTGGGCCCTCTACCGGCAAAGTGGAGGCTAAGTGATGTCAGCGGGCTATCATCCCATCACCTGGATTTTGTGGCTGGCATGTGGCGCCAGCATCGCCCTGCTTACGCGCAATCCCTTTTATCTGTTGATATTGTTGCTTGCGGGGGTGTTTGTGTACGCCACCCTGGCGCGGCGCCAACCTGCTCATGGTATTGCCACTGTGACACGCAGCCGCACAGGTGTTTGGGCCCCTGTCATCAAGCTGGCATTGGCGCTCTGGATTTTTACTATTATTTACAATGCCTTGACCGTGCATCTGGGCAAGTACGTTCTCTTCACATTGCCCCGAGCCTGGCCCATGATTGGCGGGCCCATCACCTTGGAAGCGATGGCTTATGGATTTGTGGTAGGGCTGGGATTTGTCACCCTCATAGTAGTGTTCAGTGCCTTCAACAGCGCAGTGGGGCCTCATACGTTATTGCGACTTGTCCCCGGTTTTGCCCATCAGGCGGGTGTGGCACTTACCATCGCCATATCGTTTATTCCCCAAACGCTGATCGCCTGGCAGGATATCCAGGAGGCACAGCGGTTGCGAGGCTATAAAGTACGCGGTCTGCGTGACTTACAACCCCTGTTCGTGGCATTGCTTGGCATCGGGCTCGATCGGGCGATCCAACTTGCCGAATCGATGGAAACCCGCGGCTTTGGTGGGCAAGATGTTCGCACCGAGGGCCGAGAGCGCTGGCTGGTCGGGGCCGGAAGCGTGGTTGGACTCCTGTTGTTATTAGCCGGGTTGATCTCGCGATCTTTTGGACTGGGGCCCGGCTGGCTGGGTTTTGCGGTGCTGGCCTTGGGGATGGTGGTGCTTGTCTTGGCCTTCCGCCACCAGGGAGGGCGCCATGAGCGTAGCGCTTATCGTCGCTGGCTGTGGCGGCGCCGCGATACCTGGGTCGCCGGCATCATGGCGTTGATATTTATCATTTTTGTGGCGCTGTCGATGTTTGCTCCCAGGCAGCTGTTCTATTATCCCTACCCTCCCTATTCTCTGCTCCCAGACTTCAACCCCCTGTATGGATTGCTGGCCGCACTCCTCTTGACTCCTGTCTTATTCATGCCCACACCGGCCCGCCCAGCAGTGGAGACCCAAACATTGACTGCTTCTCTACCGGCAACGGCCAACACCCCCGCCCAGCGATCATGATCCGCTTCGAGCACTTCAACTATCGCTATCCAGGTGCGGATAGCCCCGTGCTACAGGATATCAGCCTGCAATTGCCGGAAGGGGATTTCGTGCTGGTGGTGGGCCCCTCGGGCGCGGGGAAATCGACCTTTTTGCGCAGCCTCAACGGTTTGGCGCCCCATTTTTATGGTGGCGAGGTTTCGGGCGTGGTGCGTGTGGATGGGCGAGATCCCGTACAGCTAGAACCCAAGGGCATGTCAGATTTAGTAGGCATGGTCTTCCAGGATCCGGAATCGAGCTTTGTGGTCGATATGGTCGAGGATGAGTTGGCGTTTGCCCTGGAAAATTGGGCGTTGCCACAAGATGTCATGCGAAAACGTGTGGAAGAGGCACTGGATCAATTGCAGATCGCACACTTGCGCGCCCGACCGGTGAGTACGCTCTCGGGGGGTGAGAAACAGCGTGTTGCCATTGCCTCGGTGCTGACGCTGCACCCGGACATCCTGGTGCTAGACGAGCCCACATCACAACTGGACCCCCAGGCAGCCGAAGAGGTACTGCTGGCGCTGCGCCATCTCAACGAAGACCTGGGCATCACGATCGTGCTTTCCGAACATCGCCTGGAGCGAGTGATCCAGTATGCGGATAGCATCCTCTATTGGCCTGGTGAGGGACAGAGTCCCCTGTTGGGCGAGCCTGACGAGATCCTGGAACAGGTGCCCTTGACGCCACCGCTCATCACATTGGGGAAGGCATTGGGCTGGACGCCACTGCCGCTGACCATCAAACAGGGCCGCCGTTTTGCCAGAAAGATGAAGGACCAGTTGCAGCTTCCGCCCGAAGCGCCCACGATTGGTAAACGCAATGGAAAGCAACCCTCAGTTCGGGTCGAGCGCCTATGGCATCGCTACGACAATGGCGTGGAGGCATTGCAGGGGGTTGAGTTAAAGGTGCAGCCCGGCGAATTCGTCGCTCTGATGGGCCGCAATGGCAGCGGCAAAAGCACTTTGCTAAAACATCTGGTTGGGCTTTTGCAACCGGCCGCTGGCAACGTGCGGGTGCTGGGACAAAATGCAGCTGAAACCGCGACCGAGGTGCTGACCAGGGACATCGCCTACGTGCCGCAGAATCCGGACCGCATGCTCTTCGCGGAAACGGTGGCCGATGAACTGGCTTTCACGCGGCGCGCCCATGATTTGACCCCTGATCCTGCCGCCGATCAGGTCCTGCTCGAACGTCTGGGCATCGATCATTTAGCGGACAAACATCCCCGTGATCTCTCTACCGGCCAGAGGCAGCGCGTTGCCTTGGCAGCGGTACTGATCACCGATCCCCCTCTCATAATGCTGGACGAACCCACCCGCGGGCTTGATTACGTGCAGAAACACAATCTGGCTCGTCTGCTGCAGGAGTTGCGCAGTCAGGGCAAGACCGTGCTCATGGCCACGCATGATGTCGAGTTGGTTGCCGCCACCGCCGATCGTGTCGTCCTCATGTCGCAAGGGCAGATCGTGGTGGATGGCCCGGCCCGCCGTGTGATGGCGGAATCGCTGGTCTTCTCCAGCCAGGTAAACAAACTCTTTCGAGACCCACGTTTGCTAACGCCTGAGGATGTGTTGGAGAGTTTGACGACTGTGAAACAACCGATTCAGAACGTCAATCCGGCCCGGATAGAACCTGCATACCCTGCCACAAAAAATACGAATGGCTCGATTTAAGAGCCTGTCTTCGAGTCATTGGCATTATCAGAAAATCACCCTAACCGCCTCGGCAAGGGCAAAAAAGTGACGACAGATTCAAGACCCTTCAAACGAGAACTTGCATTAGGTGACCCCGATTATTACGAGGACGAGGTCAGTGTGAGGGCACAGGCATCACCCTCACATCACCCTGCCCCTTTGCGGCTTCGTTTACCCGCGTCCCTTTTCCCTTCCTTCATCCTCTTGCTTGCCAGCCTCTTGGGTGTGGTGGCATTCCTGACCCCCTTCTTCCGCCAGTCTGCTCAACAGCAAGGCGGTATGATGGGCGCCCATGGTGAAGATTCGTTGCTCATGCTTACGCTGTTGAGTCTTCTTGGTTTAGGTGCGGTGATTGCCAATTTGCAAAGCGGCCAGATCACATCGAAACCATTGGCGGTGTTAGGGGCATTAGCGGCTGTGGGCGCGGTCCTGCGATT
>PIVW01000881.1 GCA_003353825.1 Chloroflexota bacterium | reverse complement strand
GATACCCAAACAGGCCAAGAGGTCATGGGTATCTTCGAATCACTGAACGACCAGGGCATCACCATCGTCATGGTCACCCACGAATCCGAAGTGGCCGAACGCACCAAACGCACTATCTGGATTCGCGACGGTCTCATCGCCGACGGTCTGAATTAAGAACCATTACGAATTTTCGATTGCGGGTTGTGGGATGAGTAGTCCTGAAAGTCTGGCCTACGAAATACGCAACACGAACCACGCAACACGGAGATAACCCTATGAATTTATCTGAAAGCTTCCTCACAGCCCTCGACAGCATCACCGCCAACAAGATGCGCTCGATTCTGACAATGCTGGGCGTCATCATCGGCGTCGCCGCCGTCATCGCCTTAATGGCTATCGGTAATGGTGTCACCGCCTCGGTCACCGGCGAGATCAACTCCATCGGCACCAACCTGATCACTATCTCGCCCGACATGGAAAACAGCGGCGGGTATCCCCCGCTCAGCCTGAACGATGTCGAGGCCATTAAAGAAAATGCGCCTGCCGTGTCTGATGTTGCGGCAACCGTGCAAGGCAGCCAGGAAGTGGTCTACGATGGCTCGGCCTACTCAACCTCCGTACATGGAGTCACCGCCAACTACTTTGTAGTCAACAACCTGGATGATTTCCAGGCAGGCGATGGTCTCGTACAGAATGACCTGGACAACAAGACCCGCGTGGCCGTGGTCGGCGTCGATGTCGTTACCGAACTGTTTGGCGACGAGTATCCGGTCGGAAAACCGCTCAAGATCAACGGTGTCGAATATGAAATCGTCGGCGTGCTGGAAAGCCAAAGCGGCAGCCTTGCCGGCAACCCAGATGAAAATGTCTACATCCCCCTAACTACTGCCCAAAGCCGGCTCTACAGCGACCGCACCCGTAGCGGCCAGCCTGCTGTCAATACTATCACGGCCCAGGCGGTGGACGAGAGCCAGGCAGAGGCAGCAGTCGATCAGATCACCGAGACCCTGAGAGCGGAGCACGGTATCGTAGTAGGCGACGAAGATGACTTCAGCACTTTTAGCCAGACCGAACTGCTGGACACCGTCAACGCCATCACCGGCACCCTTACAGCCTTTCTCGGCGCCATCGCCGCCATCTCCCTTCTCGTCGGCGGCATCGGCATTATGAATATCATGCTGGTCAGCGTTACCGAGCGTACTCGTGAGATCGGTATTCGCAAGGCCATCGGCGCACTCAAACGCGACATCCTGGCCCAATTCTTACTCGAGTCCGTCTCCGTCAGTCTCTTGGGCGGTTTCCTAGGCATCCTTTTCGGCAGCATAATGGCATTGGCCGCCTCCAACCTCCTGGGTCTCGACCTTGTCATCGAACCCCTTACCGTGGTTCTGGCGACCGGTTTCGCCGCCGGTGTAGGCCTCATCTTTGGCCTTTACCCCGCCTGGCGTGCAGCCAACCTTCGCCCCATCGAAGCGCTCAGGCACGAATAAGTGGAGTTTGGCATGATATTTTACTTCGGTCAGGCACAGATCTCGCCCACATTCCGTATAAGTAAGGCATGAACTCGTACTCCTTAATTAAAGTACATTCCGCGCCTTACTTAATTTGACAATGGCACATTTCTCTAGACCATCAGGTACTATATATTGTAGGTGCCAGTTATTGACGCCCATATGCAGTAGGGCGACATCAATTGCCGTTCGTTAGTAACTGTGCCGGAATCTAGCGTGTCCCGTATACTGTAGTGCATATCAGAAACA
>PIVW01000307.1 GCA_003353825.1 Chloroflexota bacterium | reverse complement strand
CCGGCCCCGGCCCCGGCGACTTGACCATCAGCGGCGGTGGCGCCACGCGGGTGTTCTATGTAAATAGTGATGGCGATCTCACGCTAGAGCATGCCACCATCAGTGGTGGTTCGGCCGACCTGGGCGGCGGCATCTACAACTCTGGTGGCACGGTGACGGTGTCGTACAGCACCATCTCCGGCAACTCGGCCACCAGTTACGGCGGCGGCATCTACAACTCTGGTGGCACGGTGACGGTGTCGAGCAGCACCATCTCCGTCAACTCGGCCGGCAGTAACGGCGGCGGCATCTTCAACAACACTGGTGGCACGGTGACGGTGTCGAGCAGCACCATCTCCGTCAACTCGGCCACCAGTAACGGCGGCGGCATCTTCAACAACACTGGTGGCGCGGTGAGGGTGGAGTTGGACAGCACCATCTCCGACAACTCGGCCACCAGTAACGGCGGCGGCATCTTCAACAACACTGGTGGCGCGGTGAGGGTGTCGAGCAGCACCATCTCCGGCAACTCGGCCGGCACGGGCGGCACGGGCGGCAAGGGCGGCGGCATCTACAACAAAAAAGGCACGGTGGCGGTGTCGAAGTCCAGCACCCTCTCCGGCAACTCGGCCGGCACGGGCGGCACGGGCGGCACGGGCGGCAAGGGCGGCGGCATCTACAACAAAAATGGCACGGTGTCGGTGTTGGACGGCAGCACCATCTCCGGCAACTCGGCCAAATATGGCGGCGGTATCTTCAACAAAAACAAATATGGCACGGTGTCGGTGTCGAACAGCACCATCTCCGTCAACTCGGCCGACCGCTATGGCGGCGGTATCTACAACAATGATGGCACGGTGGAGGTGTCGGACAGCACCATCTCCGGCAACTCGGCCACCAGTGACGGCGGCGGTATCTTCAACAATGGTGGCACGGTGGAGGTGTCGGACGGCAGCACCATCTCCGACAACTCGGCCACCAGTGACGGCGGCGGTATCTACAACAACTATGGCACGTTGACGGTGTCGTACAGCACCCTCTCCGGCAACTCGGCCGACTATGATGGCGGCGGTATCTACAACAAAGATGGCACGTTGACGGTGTCGAACAGCACCCTCTCCGGCAACTCGGCCAAATATAGCGGCGGCGGCATCAGCAACATTGGCATGTATAGCTATAGCCCGTTGACGGTGTCGAACAGCACCCTCTCCGGCAACTCGGCCAACAATGGCGGCGGCGGTATCTCCAACCAAAGCACGTTGACGGTGTCGTACAGCACCCTCTCCGGCAACTCGGCCGGTAGTGGCGGCGGCATCCTGAACAACCGTGGCACGGTGACGGTGTCGTACAGCACCCTCTCCGGCAACTCGGCCACCAGTTACGGCGGCGGTATCGACAACAACTTTTATAGCACGTTGACGGTGTCGAACAGCACCCTCTCCGGCAACTCGGCCAAGCGGGGCGGCGGTATCGACAACAACTTGGGCACGTTGACGGTGTCGAACAGCACCCTCTCCGGCAACTCGGCCAACAATGACGGCGGCGGTATCTCCAACCAAAGCACGTTGACGGTGTCGAACAGCACCCTCTCCGGCAACTCGGCCTACTGGGGCGGCGGCATCACCAACCAAGGCACGTTGACGGTGTCGAACAGCCTGGTCAGTGGCAACAACGCCACTACGGTGGGCAACGAAGTGTGGAATGGCGACCAGATCACCGCCAACAACTACAATCTCTTCGGTCACAACGACGAGACCGCCGAGGAGGCGTTCTCGGGTTTCTCACCCATCGGCAGCGACATCAACGCCACGTCGGATGGCACATCAGTAGCCCTAACAAACATCCTCGAAACCACCCTGAAGGCCAACAAAACTACCGTCATGGCCGGGAAGCCGCCCGGTAACCTGGTGCTGACGCACTTCCTGGTCACCGGCAGCCCGGCGATGGACAAAGGGAGCTGTGCGGACGGCACCGACCAGCGGGGCCTCTCCCGGCCGATTGACCTGGACCATACCCTCTATCCCAACAACCCCAACGGCGGCTACTGCGATATCGGCGCGGTGGAAGTGCAAGAGAAAGAGATCGGGCCGAATGCCGTTAGTTTGCAGGACTTCGCGGCAGAAGCAGGCCACGGCGGCGGGCTGGCAGGATTGGCCGCTGGTGTGTTGGCGGCGTTGGGCGTCTGTGCGGCGTCTGTGCGGCAGACCTGCAAAAGGCAATAAAGAACTGTTATCCAGGTTGAGCAGATAAAGTGGCGCGAACAGTAGCCAGTTTAATAACCAATGGTGCTAGTTAAAAACCTTCGAAAATTAATCAGATATGCGATTCTGACGAATAATATTCGGTAAAATCCTGTATTTGCTGAATACCGGACTGAGCAGATGTCCAATTTCGGCATAAAGTCGGAACTTTGACCAATTTTGGGCCGCAATTGTCTCTAAAACTAGCACCAATGGTTAATACTAAAAAACAACACCAAAATATCAGGATGTTGGCGCGCCGTTGATCTGACGCTTGGGTAGTTCGACATAAATGCCCGTCTCATCGTGTAGTGATGGTGGTATGGTAACCGTTCTCTTGCGACGTAGCAATTGTTTGCTTATGGGAATGAGGTTGCCCAGAAAATGAGGCTATGCTAGTGTCCAGACCCAAACACCTGTTAGCCAACGGACAATCACACCCAACAACATCAATATGCAAGAACAAAATCGAACACTGCTGTGGATGCAAGCGGATTGGCTGGAAACGGTGACTGCCTGGATTCAAGCTGAGCTACGGCAACAGGGTATCGCACAGCGCCGACCGATAGAGCAATCTCATATCCGACCCTGGTCAACGGTACTACGCGTGCCCGCGCGGGAAGGCGATCTTTACTTCAAAGCAACCGATGCTACGCTGGCACATGAATCGGCCCTCACCCTCTCCTTGTCCCGGTGGTATCCCGACACTATGCCCGAACTCCTGGCAGCGGATGTGTCCCGACGATGGTTACTGATGAGAGATGGGGGAGCACCATTACGAGGGATGATCAAGGAGGATCGGGATTTCGGCCACTGGCATTCTGTTCTACGGACGTACGCCGAACTCCAGATCGATCTGTGCGATCGTTTGGATGATCTCCTGACACTGGGGGTACTCGACCGGCGTCTGAGCCAGTTGCCTTCGCTCTATGCACAGCTTCTCGACGATACCGAGGCACTCTTGATAGGCCAGCAAGATGGACTTAGCTCCGCCGATTACAGAAGCCTGCTGGCGCTCGTCCCTCGATATACCGAGATGTGTGAAGAACTCGGCGCGTATGGGCTGCCCGAGACACTGGATCATGGTGACTTTCACGACGCCAATATCTTCGTACGCAATGGCCATTATCGCTTCTTCGATTGGGGTGACAGTTGCGTGGCCCATCCTTTCTTCACTATCCTGGTTGTATTGCGGATTGTGCCTTATGTCCTCGATCTTGAAGAGGATCACCCCGAACTGGCTCGTCTTCGTGACACCTATCTGGAACCCTGGGCTCGCTTCGGTACCCGGAAGCAACTCCTCGAAGCTTTCGAACTGGCTCAGCGTATAGCGATGGTCAATCGAGCGCTCACCTGGCATCGGGCCATAGCCAATCTCAAAGGCGCCGTCAAAGATGAGTATGCCGATGCAGTGCCAGGGTGGTTGCTGGAATTTTTGCAAGCAGAAGCTGGGACCGGCATCTAAGTAGACCAAAGGCCAGATAACATGACATTATCTTTAGATCAGAGAGAGTCTGTCTGATCTATCGTTTGCAGAAGGAGAATCCGATCTGGCATTTTGTTCTCATTTTTTCTTTCTTTACAGTGAACTGCTCACGGAGGCATTCTACATCAGTGCCATCAAAGAAATGTGCCGTGTCGCTATGAGGATCAGGATATTCCCTTTGTTAGATATGAGGGACAGGCGATCTAGGTATGTGGAGCCGGTGGTCGCACAACTCGACTGCGAGGGTTTTACTTGTAATATCCGTGCCGTTGGCTACGAGTTCCAGAAGGGTAGCAATGAAGTGATGGTCGTAACCAGAAAAAATGTAAGGAATTCCGAGGGCGCGTCCGCCCTCAGGGTCTGATATCATAGGATTTGAAAAACCTTAGGCGAGGATCTTCATATCCTGTAACAGTTCCATAAGCCCGAGTTGCTGAAGCCGTTCCTTTGTGGGGATGCCATTGTCAGTCCAACCCATCAAGCCGTACCAATAGTCGCGAGCAGCGCTAAAGGCTTCATCCGTAATTTCGATGCCTTGTAACGGTCCCTCCTCAAACGCCTTCATCACGCGACGCGGCAAGCGGTCATCTTGTACACTAAACCCCTCGCGATTGTTGAAGAGACGGCAAAGGGTCTGTGCACGCTCACCCACGGTGAGCAGATCCAAAGGGCTGAAATCATGGCCGGTGACACCACTGAGGGCCTGAGCCAGTTGGCCGTAATTGTACGGGTAAAAGTGACAGGTCAGGGCACAATCTTGAGCATGAGCCCAGTTCACTTCATGGAAGAATAGCTCCATTTTTCGGGGGCTGAGTTCGTTTGCCGGCATGGGTTCGAATACTTGCACTTCGGCCACTCGATCCAGGCCACCGCCCGGCTGACTGTAGCCGGTGTCGTGAAAGTTCATCATGTGGTCGGCGCCTACCGGGGCGACAGCATAGCCAACGCCAAGGGCGTTTTTTAGGCGAGGTTCATGCATGGGCAATTCCTGACCCTTGACTTCAACTGTGTAGGCATCAGCGCCATTGCCGATCCACTCGGCCAGCCACTTACTCCCCTGCGCCATGGTATCCCCAAACCCCTGGCGATGTGCGATCATGTCGACTCCATCCAGCAGACCTTGGGCATCACCCCAAGTCGGCAGATAACCTTGTGTTTGTTCTGCATTCAGCAAACCCCGATCTACACATTCCATGACATAGGCGATGGTCATGCCCACACTAATGCTATCCAATCCCCAGCGGGCTGTGAGTTCATTGGCTTTGGAGACAGCCAGCAGATCATTCACGCCACATGCGCTGCCCAGGCTGCCCAGAGACTCATATTCGGGACCCCCGTAGGTTTTGTCGATTTTTAATTTACCATAGAATTCCGATTTCATAGCGGGGTTGTCGGGATACTCGCCAACTTCATACTCTACTACCTGTTTGCAATTCACCGGACAAACCATGCAGTTATCCCGTCCGATGAGGATGGTGCTGTGCATGAGCTGGCCACTGATGCTCTTAGCGTCATCAAAGTGGTGGTCCATGAAGTTACGTGTGGGTAGGGCACTGGATTTGTTCAAACCAATCAACCCCCCCGGTGTGCCCCACTTGATGGCCCAGGACATATCTTCTTCGTAGGTGTCGGCGAATTGCTTCATCACCGGCGCCATGCGCTTACGATCTGCCACGGGCACTTTAAGTGTGCCGCGCACGGCCACAGCTCTGAGATATTTGCTCCCCATCACCGCACCCAAACCACCTCGCCCGGCCGCACGATTGAAATCATGGATCACACACGCGTAAAGAACCTCGTTCTCGCCGGCCACGCCGCATTGTGCCACCCGGATTTTTTTATCGTTCAGTTCATCCTGGAGCGCCCATTCCACATCCGCTGTGTCCTTGCCCCAAAGCTGAGCGGCGGGGCGTATTTCGATCTCTCCGTCATGAATCCAAAGATACACAGGCATTTCGGCTTTGCCATGGACGATAAGTGCATCGAAGCCCGACCGTTTGAACTCGTGGCCCCACCAGCCTCCTGCTTCCGAACTCGCTATGGCCCCGGTTAGGGGGCTTTTGGCGCCCACACCGTGTCGACCGCTACCAGGTAGGTTGGAGCCCTGCAAGACACCGGGGGCGAAGACAAGCAGGTTGTCGGGGCCAAGAGGATCGGCGCCAGCAGGTATATCGCGCAGCACTAAATAGGCGACCAGTGCTCGGCCACCGAGTAATTTGAGATAAAAATCGTCAGAAGGGCGTTCGATCCATGTGCGACCATCACTCAGATCGACATGAAGTAGCTTGCCCCAGGCGCCGCCAACTGTCATGAGAAAATCTCCTTAGTATCAATTATGATGAAATTATAGCATGAGTGTTTTTAACGTGCATTGCTTAGGACCGGACATTCACTAACATACAAAAGTCCACCGCCAGTTCAGAACTTATTTCTGCATGTCAGTTTGTCCTAAGTCCTTATCCGCCACTGGGGACGGGTGTCAGTTGTAAGACATCGCCCTCCTGTAACACTGTGCCCCAATAAGCGAGGCGGTCGTTGACTATGATAGCAAGCCCCTCCCCGCCAGGTAAGGCTAGGTTTGTCAGAACATCACCAACTGTAGCTGTGTCTTCCAGTATCAAAACGGAAGGTATACGTTCTTTAAGCGATCCGGATGCACGTACTGTAATTAGCATAGGGAAAATCTGAACCTCATAGATATCTAGCGATTGTAGCAAATATCACCTAATCTAAACAAGTGGCGTGGATTTAGTTATCGTTATCTTGTGGAGCGTTGAGTCATTTTTGAACGGATACCGGAAGCGGCGGGCTCAAAATGCGATGATCCCCCAGGGCCTATCGTCTGCGCTTGAGTACAATGTCTCTACGATCTCCGCCGTGAATCTTGCATGGTCGCAGAACCATATACCGCGTATCGGATATTGCCAACCTTTTCAGAGGCGATTCATGATATACTTAGCGCCTCGGAATCGTTAACCGTCGGAGGAACGCAAATGCCTACCCCATTTCCTGGTATGGACCCCTATCTCGAAGGTAAAGAATGGCTCAGTTTTCACATCGAGCTGAGTTCGGCTATTACACGTGACTTGATTCCCAAACTGCGGCCCAGGTATTATGCACGAACGATGCCGCGCTTCCTCACCGCAACAACCGGGGTTACCGTTACCCACAGAGAAATTTATCCCGATGTCGGCGTCAACTTAAAAGAACCAGCGGCAACGTGGCAAATTGGGGAAACGGCCGTTGCGCCTACCCCTATCCGCTTGAAAACTGCCATGCCCACCGAAACACCCCATTATGTGGTAGAAGTCGTCGATGCAGAGCAGCAAACGCTCGTCACTTCTTTGGAGGTCTTATCGACAGCCAA
>PIVW01000009.1 GCA_003353825.1 Chloroflexota bacterium | reverse complement strand
AACGATTTTGTCGATATCATCGGTACGTGCCGTCAGCATGATGATTGGGATGTCGTAGTTTGAGCGAACGCGCCTGCACACCTCCCATCCATCCAGTTCCGGCAACATCAGGTCCAGTACGATGAGATCGGGGGGGGTCGCCTGGATTTGCGTCAGGGCTGCCAGGCCATCTTTCGCCGTTACAATCGTGTATCCCTCGCGTTCGAGATACATCTCGGCCAGTTCAACGATGGTGGGTTCGTCATCGACAAGTAGAATGGTCGGTTTCACGACATAAGCTCCGGCACAGCGTATGCGCATTGTAGCGGACGCGTGAAGTCGGAGCAAGCGTGTACTCCTACAACGTTCCTTTGCTGGATCAAAATCTGGGTTGTTTCGACATGCTGTGCGACAAACCTCGTTCGCAGAAGTAGTAGAATGCTGGATCATGTTGTACCTCCGTTCCATCAGCATAGCTATCGTCACGTACCAGAATGTTTGCGGACTGTAAAAAGATTGTAAAATGATCTATCGCACAACGTATCTAGTTGTGATAAACTGCCTTCCAACTCCCTGCTACAACACAGCCATAATCATTCTGGCAGTACGCTGTTAAATGACCAACACACAAACTTCCACCGCCCTGAGCTATCTCGGACATGCCACCGTTATGCTCAATTTTGAAGAGTTGAACATCCTAACCGATCCAGTGTTCGGCGACAGGGTCATGCACCTGCGGCGGCAATCGATCTCTGCAAGCGAGTGGCTGGCGGAACAGCCCAGGCCAGATGTCATCGTCCTTTCTCATCTACATCTCGATCATCTCAACCTCCCCTCGCTTAGACGTCTGCCAAAGGATATACCCATGCTCGTCCCCAAGGGAACGGCGCGTTGGCTTCAGCCCCTGATCGCTCAGGACCTGGTGGAGATAGCGCCCGGCGAGGAGATGACTTTCAATGGCGTCCGCATTCTGGCTACACCGGCCCTGCATGGCAATGTCGAACGTAATGCCCTTTTTGATCGTGCGCAAGGCTACCTCTTCAAGGAAAGGCACACCATTTACTTCCCAGGTGATACAGATGTCTTTCCCGAAATGGTCGAGTTAGGCGAACATGGTCTTGACCTTGCCCTTGTGCCTATATGGGGTTGGGGCCCAACACTGGGCAGCGGGCATTTGGACCCGGAACGTGCCGTCGAGGCCCTAAACATGTTGCGGCCACGTATGGCGATACCAATCCACTGGGCTACATTTCGTCCCTTAGGTTTTTTTTGGGAACACCTCAACTACCTTAATCAACCCGGTCCCGAGTTTCAGCGGCTGGCCGCCGAACGCTCGCCCGACATCAGGATTCATATGCTGAAACCTGGCGAGAACTTCGTGCTTGATTGATAAGGGTGTGTCCTAAATGAGTTGGGAGCAGAGTGACCTGCACAGCTACTTCTCGAAGAGCATCAGTCAAATAATTAATAACGAATAATAATTAATTGTTAATGGAACTGCTCTATATCAACGCCTTAGTGATAAGCACATTGTTTTCACCACTCAAACGCTATACGGCAGCATCCTACATTAACAGTTAATTGTTATCCGTTCACTATTAATTATTCCTCCACTTCGTTCTTCCCTGCCCATCCCAAGGCTTTCTGGGAGGACCTTATTCACAATCTGGCTAAAGAACAGGGCACATGGGCACGCCAGTAACTCATCTAGGACACATATGATTGATAAGTCTCCTGACTCTAACCCATCTGGATCGATCTTCTCCCGAACTCGACCAACTGGAATTGAGTCCGGTTATCGTCCCTACCAACGGCAGCGCTATTACTGTCATCGACACCCCTACCCTATTACAATGATCGAACGTAGTCACAGCCACCGCCCTCCGACCTCTGACCTCTGACCTCCGCCTTCCGCCCCCTAATCCGTTTCACCCGCACCACTTCTAGCCAAGATTGGGTTAAGAAATGGGCGCAACTGGGCGCGCCGGAAGGTCTGTCCGTGCAGGCGTTGGAACAAACTGCTGGGCGAGGGCGTCTGCAACGTGAATGGTGGTCACCTTACGGCAAAGGTTGCTATCTTTCTGTACTCTTGCGACCACCGATACCACTCAATCAAGCCAGCCGCCTAACCATGCTCGCATCCCTGGCCGCCATTCATGCTTGCCAGCAACTGGCAGGCGTAACACCCCGACCCAAATGGCCTAACGACTTGTTGCTGGAAGGCCGCAAACTGGCCGGGATATTGACAGAGTTAGAGCACCAGAACCAGCGCTTGAGCTACGCGGTCATCGGCCTGGGCCTCAATGCCGCAATGACGTTTACGAATACACCATTACAAAGCACTGCCGTCAGCTTGCAAGAGATCAGTGGGCGGACAATCGATATCGACGCCCTGCGTGGTGCTTATCTCGAACAACTTTTCACATCCTACCAGCAGTTTCTAGCCGGAGCTTCGCCACACGAAGCATGGCGAAAACATCTCGATCCCTTGGGTCGCCAGGTGAAAGTGATACGTGTCGGGCAGGCTGACTTGATCGGTTTGGCGATTGATGTCACGGCGGATGGCGCCTTACTCGTGCAGGATACCGCGGGAGCGGTACACACCATCTGGGCTGGGGATGTTATCCCCACTTCAGCCTGATCAATCCATTTCACACTATGTCTTCTGTCGACTTCAACTGGCAGGAAGGGGATGAAGCTTTTAGTGGATCGGCAGAAGAAAACCAGCCACCACCTCAAGCTTTTGCTCCACCTGCACCCGCCCCGCCGCCCGCCCCGCTTGCCGATGAGGGCAAGGACCGGAAGCCGCGTCCAAGCCTAATCCGTGCAAGCAATCTGCTGCTGCTGGCCATCGGTATCACCTTGGGAATCGGCGTTGGCTTTGCGATTCTCACCTTTCAAGGGCAACGTAACGCTCGTGCTGACCTGGCGCCTGTTGTGCAACTGCAATATCAGGCGCTGGCACAGAATGACCAGGATCTGTATGATAACCTCATCGATCCGGAGGATGATGCCTGGCGTGAATTGTTGGCAGGCGCTTTTCCCGTGTCCTCCTTGCTCTACGATTTCGAGGCAGGCCAGCCCCGCGTCACCCGAGTCGAACTGAAGGGGGACAGAGCCGAGGTGGAGATTGAATCTGGTTTTGGCGGAGAACGTTATCGCCGCATGGAGACCATGCGCTTGGTCGATGGGCAGTGGCGGCTTACACGGAGCACTTCTGAGGGCTGGGGTGAGGTACAGACGCTAGAGGGCGGCAACATCACATTGCATTACCGTGAGCGCGATGCGTTTGTCGCCGACTCTATCTCCCATCTCGATGCCGTCGTGCAGACTTTCTGCGAACGCTATGCCCCTCCTCCGCCCTGCATGGTTGATCTGAGTATCGAGCCCGGCCCCAACCTGTTACCATTTGTCCCCGGTGATGGCGCCGCTCCCTTACCACCTACAACCGAGTATATCGTCATGGCAGAGGGCGCCACGGGCATCATCACCATCAACGGAACCGGCGAAGAGATCCGTGACCAGGCATTTCAAGATCGATTGCTCGGGTATATCGAGAAGCGGGATGACATTCGCGAGATATACGCTTCTCGAACAGGATCGTCTGAAGCAAAGAGGAGTTCAGAGATGCGGCTCTATCAGCAGCAGATGCCATTAAGTATCATCTCCCCACGGCTGGTTGGCATGGATGGAGATGAACCTCATCCCCTTTGGTGGCTGGCCTTGCACGAAGCCATTGGCGATGTGATCATGAGACGTGGATTGCGACCGATCACGGCACCTCAACCAGCGGCTTACACAGTCTGGGCCATTGCCCGTGGAGATGTCGCACTCTGGGCAGAGCGCTTAAGTGGCGTGCGCTTGCCTGAAATCGAGATTACGGCGAATGACACATCAGCTATCGGCGGAGCATTGCTGCAAGGGGATGGCAGCCAACGGGGTGCAGCACGCAGTCTTGCGCTGTACTTGCATTATCGCGATATGGGCGAAGAGTCAGAGGAGGCATTGTCGGGTGAATTGGCAACACTGCAATTCCTGCGGGGCGCACGGAACACCTGGGAAACCGACCCTATGTTCGCGATTTTAGAAACGGATCCCGATCACCTGACCGCCGGCTGGAGGGCATGGTTGGCGGAGCGATAATAAGGGAATCAGCCACAGAATTCGGCCAGGTTAGGATGTGAGATCGATCAGAACGATTTCAGGTGGGCAGCGTAACCTCAGTGGTGTCGATTCGCCCATGCCCCGAGAGACGATCATCTGTCCCCCATTTGCTAGATCATCAAAATAACCGGCGGGGTGGCGCCTTGATAAACGTGTACCTTGCGTGTGGATAGCTCCTAGCCCGGGAAGCACAACTTGCCCGCCATGCGTATGTCCCGACAGCACGAGATCCACGCCAGCGCTGGCAGGATCATAGGCCAGGTCAGGATGATGTGTGAGCAGAATGAGGGAAGCGGTAGCAGGAACCGCGTCGATAGTCCCGGCCAGATCGGGCTGTCCCTCGACCAGATCATCTACCCCGGCCAGCCATAGGTCGGGCATACCAGGTAGTGCTATCGCCTCATTGTCGAGCACCTCTATCTTGTACAGCTCCAACAATGATCGTAATTCTGCCGTATTATTGGGAACAGCGGCAAAGCGTATGCGGTCGTTTCGATAGATTTGCCAGAAGAGTTCGGCAAAAGCTCGTAATTCACGGGCGGCGGTGCTCAGTTGCAGGCGAGGGTTTTGTTCGGCTTTGATGGCCCTAAAACCTTGTTGGAAGAAATTTTTGTATGAGTACTCGGCGTAATCATGATTCCCCAAAACAGCGTAACAACCTAAAGGTGCGGGTGGTAGCAATTGCAGCAAAGCTTCTACAGCAGCCAGGCCGCTATCGTTGTGCAAAAAATCGCCGGTTAGGGCAATGAGATCGGGGCGCAAAGAAGGGAGCATCGCCCCCAGCTTTTTGAGACGGCTGCGTCGTATCCAATCATCTCCGCCGAAATGCTGATCTGAGAGGTGGAGAATGCGCAATCCTGCACCGGCGCCCTTTCGCAAACGGATAGGATACTGCCTTACATGCCTCTGCCGCCGTTCCGCCCCCCAGGCATACCCTAGCGTTAATCCGCCCAGCATACTGATACCAACCGCCACACGCTTCAAAAACGTATTCATGCGTCGCGCCCTTCCAGTGCTGCTATCGTCTGTTTCGCTGCCTGACTGATCCCCCAGTCTTTGCTGCCGATCATTTTACGCACCGGCTTTCTTGCCATTGCCTTGCCAAAGCGCTCAAGCCCTTCTAGGGCTGCCAGCACCACCCAGCGATTACGATCGTTGAGTGCATCGATCAGGGGGAGTGTGGCTCCAGGATCACCCATCTCCCGCAATGTTTCGGCCGCAGTTCGACGTACATCTGCGTGGCGGTCAGATAGTAGATCGGCAAGGCGGATCAAAGTGCGGTCATCTGGGTAATGAATCAAGGCAGGGCCGGCGATCACACGAATGCGGGGTTCCCTTTGGAAACTGGCCTCGTACAACGCTTCATGCGCCTCACGTTCGCTAGAGCGCGTCGCCAACCGTCTGGCCGCATCTACACGCGCTTCTGGGTCTTGGTCGCGTAACATATAAATCAATCGCTCGATAGAAGGTTCGTCCATGTAAGTCGATATCCTTATTGGTCTGACACAAAAGTGTCTGGTAATACCGTTTTTGTGTCAAGTCAAAGCTTGGTACAAAAGAACACCCTGACGATACAGTCAGGGTGCGGGTTTGATCAAACGGCTTGTGACGCTATGGCTTTTTCAGCAAAATAATGATCCAGTTCAACCTGAAAAAGCCTCAAGCGAATTCCTCAATAGCGCGAAACTCTGGATCATTACTTCTTGGAATTCGCCTAACCCGAGACTTTCTTGTTGAGTTCGTCCACCTTCTGCGAGAGCGCTCCGATCTTTCGACTCAAGCTCTCGACATCACTTTTGCTGGGCACATTCATGCGATTGAGAATCGAGTTCACACGTTGATCAAGCACACCTTCGACTTTGTCTGGTGCTGTTGTTACATCCTTTTTGCGCCGTTCGAGCAGATCGTGTACAAGTTCTTTGCCATCCTGTTCTGCGATCTCGCCTCTTTCGACCAATCGATTCACAATGGCTTCGATTTCCTCTTTGCCAAGTGCCACTGTCCCAACTGCGGCCAGTAAGATAGTGCGAGCAGCTTTGAAAACCGCGTTATGTTCATGCGTTTGTTCGGCCGTTTCAACGGCGCCGTTTGAGTTTTTTACCATGAGCAAACCTCTAAGCTTCTCTCAATATGGGAGACAATAGACTAACGTCATTTCAAGGTGCACAATGACGCGTTGCGTCATCGATTTCAAAGAGAGCTTATCACGCCACCTTGTGGCTGTCAAACTGGATGATTATTGGGTGGGTTGCGTCAAAATTTTGGAAACACAATTTCTCTCCACCCAGTATAGTTCCTAGGCAATCGGGCTCTTGTATGATAGGCAAGAAATTTGGACAGGATCAACAAGATTATATCTTTGAAAATTCTGTAGATTTTGAGTACACCGAAAAACCAGGCCGACTCCGGCAAGCGACGTTTGTCCTGGTCTACCGGTCTACCGGTCTACCGCTTTCCCGGTTTATAAAAAAAGTGGTAGCGGTCATCTACTCCACCATAGTAAGCAATTCGGTTGTAGCTTCGCCGCCCTATGAACATACCAGGTTTGACCACAACACCATGCCCGTCAGCCCGGGGTGCTGCTACCAAGCACGCCATTGTGTTGGAAGCAGCAATCCTCAGTAAAGACATACTGTCCTTAACTAAGTTCAAGGATACCCGCTTCTTCTGGTGAAGTCAAGAGAAATCTGCGCATGTGTATGCGCCAAACTTGTAGCGATTGTTCACAGACTTCGCTGGTTTATATGACTTGATGACGAAGTAATCACCTTGTCACCCTGTCACCTTGTCAGATACGAAACCAAGATGGACAAAAAGAGGCAACAAGCCCCCGATCATCGAGCAAATACACTTAAGCCCTCATTTGTGCGTGGTCTGAATTGAACGTATAATCACAAAATGGTCTGTCGAAAAGACAGATGGTCCAACCGATTCTCAAACGCAGGCTACATAGCCCGCGCACTTCGACAGGAGGTGGCTATTCCTCGAAAGTGAGAACCATGGCTGGCATGGCAGTGCGTCTGAGCGCGGGAAAAGGCGCAGTCGTCTTAGGACGTCCGTGATCGTACACGATCAGGCTATCCGCAATACATATTTGTTTTTTGACCTTTCAAGTACCTGTTGTTAGACGGTTTTGGCGGTAATGCCCGTCGATGGGACAACTAAGGGCACAACGGCCACGGTGTCACCAGAGCCAGTAACTCCGGCCACCGGCGCCCGGCCCCATCTGACGACCGAACAGTTCTGCTGACAAGAGGTGCGTTCACAACTCAACCAAGGAGTTTGTTTCATGGCCAATGTATCTTACGAACACGTATTTAAACGCTGGGGCGAAGTCGTAGCTGTCAATGACTTGACCCTTCATATCGAAGACAAGGAATTTATGGTTTACGTCGGCCCGTCCGGTTGTGGGAAGTCGACAACACTGCGACTGCTTGCCGGATTGGAGGAGATCACCGAAGGCATCGTCAAGATTTCCGACCGTGTAGTCAACGATGTCCCTCCCAAAGACCGCGATATCGCCATGGTGTTCCAATCGTACGCACTCTACCCGCACATGAGTGTGTATGACAACATGGCCTTTGGGCTCAAGCTGCGCAAAGTACCCAAGCAAGAGATCGACTCAAAAGTGAAGGAAGCGGCCGAATTACTGGGTATTATACCTCTGCTTGACCGCAAGCCTAAAGCCCTCTCCGGTGGCCAGCGACAGCGCGTGGCTGTAGGACGTGCGATTGTTCGTAATCCCCAGGTCTTCTTGCTGGATGAGCCTTTGTCGAACCTTGACGCCAAGCTTCGTGTCGAGACCCGCGCGAACATCTCAAGGCTACACCAACAGCTTGCTACGACCTTCATCTATGTGACGCATGACCAGATCGAAGCCATGACCATGGCCGATCGCATCGCCGTGCTCAAAGATGGTGTGCTCATGCAGGTCGACACGCCTGCGACACTTTACGATCATCCTGGCAATGTTTTTGTGGCTGGCTTTATCGGTAGCCCCAGCATGAACTTCTTCGACGCCACCCTGGTCGAACAGGGTGACACCGGTAAGCTCATTGTGGATAGCGGCACCTTCCGCCTGGAAGTGCCTGGTGACAAAGCGGACCAGATCCGTAAATACCAGGGGAAAGAAGTTATTTTCGGTATTCGCCCGGAGGATATCCATGCCGCTGCCTTTACACCACCTGGTGTGATCGCCGCTCCTTTGACCGCCGATGTTGATGTCACCGAGTTGATGGGTAACGAGATCTTTATTTATGGTCTGAGCGGTGGTAAAACCTTTATCGCCCGTGTGGACCCGCGTACACGCGTCGCCCCCGGCGAGAGCATCGACTTCAACATCAACATGGTTAATATGCACATCTTCGATCCCACCACTGAGATCGCCTTGGTCTAGTTCCATCAAGATGTAAAAACTCGTTTTGGCAATGCTGAATCGAGCATTGCTTTAAACTAGAATACATTTAGGGGGATGGACGCTCACCTGTCCATCCCTCTTTCTGCGTGAGGAGCGCTTATGATTACCGACTTGAATATCTACAAAAACCTTTCCCAAACCAACGAAAACAAAATCGTACTGCTGGTCATGGATGGCCTGGGCGGGATGCCGCTCCACGTCAATGGCCTGACAGAATTAGAGACCGCCCATACCCCAAATCTCGACCGACTGGCCCGAGAGGGAAGCGTTGGTCGGTCCATCCCCATCCGGCCGGGTATAACACCAGGGTCGGGCCCTGCCCATCTTAGCCTGTTCAGTTACGATCCTATCAAGTTTGACATCGGGCGGGGCGTGCTGGAAGCATTTGGCATTGGCTTTGATCTCGGAGCAAAGGATCTGGCAGCCCGCGGCAATTTTGCGACGGTGGCTGCCGACGGCCTGATCAGCGACCGCCGGGCCGGGCGTATTCCTACTGAAGAATGTATCCGCCTTTGTGATAAACTGCAAGCCAACACCAGTTTAGCCGAAGAAGGCTACGAGGTCATCGTCAAGCCCGTCAAAGAGCATCGATTCGTGCTTGTTATCCGTGGCGATGGACTTGGCGGCGAACTTACCGAAACCGATCCTTTGGTTACCGGCAAAGCGCCCCTTGCGGTTGAAGATGAGAGTGGGACAGCAGAGGGCGCCCACAGCGCTGCTCTGGTCAACAAATGGGTGGATCAGGCCCGAGCCGTGTTGGCAGATGAGCCCAAGGCCAACTCATTGAACCTGCGTGGGCTTGCCCAGGATCCCGGCCTGCCGCAATTCACCGATATCTACCAGATGCGCGCGGCTGCCATTGCTGTCTACCCCATGTACAAAGGTGTTGCCAAATTGGTCGGTATGGATGTGATTGACTTCGGCGGTGATCGTCCCTTCCACCAAATCGAGGCGTTGGCGCATGTGTGGAAAGAGTACGATTTCTTCTTTATTCATATCAAGAAGACAGATAGTTACGGCGAAGATGGCAATTTTGATGCCAAGGTCCATGAGATCGAAGCAGTGGATCAGGTGGTACACCATCTGTTGGCGTTGGAACCGGCGGTCGTGATCGTCACAGGTGACCACAGCACCCCGGCCAAAATGCAAAGCCACTCTTATCATCCTGTACCCACTTTGTTCTGGGGCGAAGATGTCATGCCCGATAGCGTGGCTGTTTTCGGAGAGCGAGCCAGCGAGGGTGGGGAAATGGGTGTTTTCCATGCCACCCAGATCGTTCCTTGGGCCGCGGGATATGCCGGAAAACTGGCCAGATTCGGAGCGTAAGGCATTTTCGGAAAAATAAATAAACCTCCAATCCGAAAATGCCTCTAGCGACTTCAACGGGCACTCCTATCCAGACAGTGTATAAAAGCGGCGGTATCCATGTATCATGGCGCCGCCGCTTTTTTATCGACCCCCTCCAGATTTGAACCAGGCCGAACGGATATGACAAAAAAATCACTGGGCTTTACTGAACTGGAATGGATTTGTCCGAACTGTAAGAATCGCAATCCCGGAACGAGAAAAAGCTGCGCGTCCTGTGGCGTGGCGCAACCCGATGATATCGACTTTATACAACCGGTCCACGAAGCTTTCATAGAAGATGATGAAAAGATCGCAGCGGCTAAAGCTGGCCCTGATATCCATTGTGGCTACTGCGGTACACGCAATCCGGCCGGTGCAACGATCTGCAAACAATGTGGAGGCTACCTGAGTGAAGGACAGGCGCGCATCAAAGGAAATGTTTTAGGGGCGCACCGGCACGAACCGGCGCCCCCTATTTCCTGCCCCTCCTGTGGTTCGGAAAACCTGGCCAGCGCTATCATCTGTGCCAATTGTGGCAGTGCCTTGCCACATGTTCAGTCTGAAGCAGAGCAAACCAAAAAGAAATATACTCCCGCGCCGAAGCGTAGTCGTTGGCTCCTCTTCCTGTTCGTCGGCGCCGTCCTCTTGTGCATTGTGTTGTATCTGCTTACCAGCCGCACCACCGAGACCGTGGGTGAGGTATCTGATTACAAGTGGTCGCGCAGTATCGCTATCATGGCCCTGATACCCGTCGAAAAAGAAACCTGGGAAAATAGCTTACCCGATGATGCCGCGGTAGGACAATGCAGGCAAAAAATGCATCACACACAAGAGACCCCAGCAGAGGGTGCTCGTGAGGTGTGTGGCACACCCTACACGGTCGATACCGGCACCGGTTTAGGTGAGGTTGTGCAAGATTGCAAATATGAGATCTACCGATCCTGGTGTGAGTACAGCGACGAAGAGTTGCGAGTGGTCAACACATTGGTAAGCGAAGGTCGTGATCAAAATCCCTCCTGGCCGGCACTTACACTTGAGAACGGGCAGCAAGAAGGAGAACGCGAGGAGACTTACACCATACTATTTACCTCAGATGATGAGACCTATCGGATGAGTGTTAGCCGACCCGAAGATTTACAAAAGTATCCACCTGGTAGCCGCTGGCAGCTTGATGTAAACACGTTTGGCGGTGTTAGAGATGCAGAGCCGTTGCCATGAGTGGAGTGGCGACAGCTACGAGCGTTCTGGCATTTGGACTGATCATGTGGCTTGGGCTCTATTTGCTGTCCCGAGATCCGGCCGATCCACTGTTGCGATGGAGCAGTGCCGGTCTGGTGACATACGCCCTGGTAGTTGCCCTGCTGCCAATTGCAGCCGTAACTGAGGAGACTGTCGGAGGGAACGTAGGCGCCGCACATTCTTTTCTCATTCTCTTGCCAGCGCTCTGTTGGACGGGCACACTTCTACACCTATTGCCAGAATCAGATCCTTTGCGTTGGCGTTTGATCAGGGTGTGGCCTGTACTCTTCCTGCTTTGGCTGATCGGTCTGGCCCTTCTATTTGTCACCGGTGTTGAACGTGCAGGTCAGTTGTTATTTGGCATGGCGCCACTAATAGCGGCATTTATTCTGTTGATTCGCCACCTGCATGCGTTTCGCCAGCGCCAGGGTATTGGTGTGGCCTTGTCAGCTACAATTTTTTTCGTCATGGGATTGAGCTTGTTTCTGATTCCCCAGTAATGGCTTAGCTCAACCTGGATGCTGCTGGCCATCAGCGTTGATTTCATATTGTTTGGGCTTGCCGTCGCCTGGCTTGATGCCTTTGCCCAGGGGGAGACGTTTTTACCCGATTTGCTGCGCTCTTTTGATTACGCCTTCTTCACCGCTCTGCTGTTTGGCGGTCAGATCGCCCTGGTGATGTGGCTCTCTACGGGGATGACGGCGCCGATGCTTTTCCTGCTACTCGGCACGATTGCTACGGCTGTTCTGGCACAGACATTCGCAATGCCGCTACAGACTTATCTGGATCGTTTTGCCCTTTCGAGTTCGCCAGAAGTTCAACAGGATCGTGATGCCCTCCGTACAACTGCCACCATCCTCCCCCGCCGTGATGACTCCCTCGACCTGTTGGCACTGGAGGAAGAGGAATTCGCCCGGCTCACGCGACGTGCCCTTAGCCACTTTGGAAATCTTCCCCGTTTGGCGGTTGGCCCTCTCACACGGCTGCCTGTCATCGATCAGCATTTGGCGGCAAGTCATGCTCAGCCGGGAACCTTGGAACGTGCGAATGCCTTGAAAGCGCTGTTGGTAGAGAGCATCGAGAGGTTGAGCCCCGATGGAAATTCGGGTTTCAGTTCCACAGACGAGTGGCGTCACTACAACTCGGTTTACTACCCATATATCGAAGGGCTAAAACCCTATAGCCGCCGTGCAATACATGACGATCTGGATGAAAACACGCGGGCGGCGCTGGACTGGTTTCGCAGCCAGGCGCCCGAACGCACCCTCTACAACTGGCAGAATGCCGCAGCCAAACTCATCGCCAAGGATTTGAGAGAACGGTCGGGGATGCGTTAATGGCAGGGGCAGACAACTCTGATATTGTAAACTGGCAGTGTTTGGCAGTTGTTTTCGTAGACTTAGCAGTGGTCAAAGCGCTAAAGTGGGGGAACACTCAACGACTTCTCGAAACCTCCACACCCAAAAGGATGAATCATCATGGCCACCCAAACCGCCGTTCACACAACCTCTTCTACGCTGGGCCAGCGCTTGCTACGTATCAACGCTTTCTTTTCAGGACTCAGCGGCCTTGCCCTTACCGTTGCTGCCTCACCTATCGCAGCTTACATGGGTATTCCTTCCCCATTAACTCTTGCCGTCACTGGAATCGGGCTTATGGGTTTCGCTATATTTCTCTATCGTCTGGCCTCTCGCCCGGTCTCTCGCTCCGAACTTATCACCATCGCTGTCATGGATATGGTCTGGGTCGCAGGCAGCGCCCTTTTACTGGTCTCGGGTTGGATTCCATTCACAACTGCGGGCAATTGGACAGTGGCGCTGACTGCTGAGATCGTTTTCTGGTTCGCCGTAGCGGAGTTTTATGCGGCCTGGCGCATAAATCGCTGGCGAGCATAGCTGCGAGCAAAAATCCAGTATTAATCAGGACCTGGCGAGAATGCCGGGTACTGATCTGTCACTCGCGAAAGATCACTAAAGAAAGGAGCGGCTGTTCCTTTTTCTCGAGCTGTGACCACCTTATTACGAGAAACGCTGGCTCAAGAAGGAAAAGCCGAAAAGCTATCTCTATAGTCCGCCATATTTCTCGATGAACTTTTCAGCCTCCAGAAGCGTGGGCATAAAGTTGGCGCAGCCGTGCTTCGTTACGACGATGGCCCCACAGGCATTTCCCATGCGGGCTGACTCGTACCAGTCCAATCCCCGCACGTGACCGTAGAGAAAACCGGCGGCAAAGGCGTCGCCCGCACCGAGGATGTTGTAGACTTTGACCGGGAACCCGGGTACGTCAAGCTGTGTACGACTGCCATCCCCCTCTCTGAGATGGACCCGGACGCCTTCCTCTCCACGTTTTTGCAGAAGCGCCTTGGGTCCCAATGCCAGCAGCCTTTCGATGGCCGTCTCGATATCACCACTGACGCGGGTATCCGAGACCTGCGAACTGGTCAACTGCATCTGGCTAACATCGGAGAGCATGGCGGCGTTGATCTCGTCTTCGGTGCCGATGACGACGTCAACCCAGCGCAGGGCGGAGCGAATAGCAATGCCGAACGCGCGTGGGTCATGCCACTGGTCAGGCCGAAAGTCAATGTCCAGCACAACTTCTGTCCCGACCTGTTGGGCCAGCTCAGCCCCAAATAGGGTGGCGCTGCGGCTGGGGTCTTTGCTCAGGTTGGTGCCCGCAAATTGAAAGATGCGGCTGTTGGCGATGGGCGCGGCCAGTACGTCGTCGATGGTTAACTGGATGTCAGAACAGTTATCTCGATAGTAGACCAGCGGGAACTGGTCAGGAGGCTCGATGCCCAGGATTACAGCGCTAGAGCGGTGGTGCAATTTATGGGTGATGAATCGAGTTTCGACGCCTTCATCCTGCAAGAACTTGAGGAGGAACTCACCTACGGGGTCCTGGCCCAGGCCGGTCAACAGCGCGGTTTTCAGTCCCAGCCGGCGCCCGCCCACACTGATGTTGGTCGGCGAACCGCCCACGTAGGCGGCGAAGCTCGTGATCTCTGCAAATGGCGCCCCCACGTCGTTGGAGTAAAGGTCAATGGAGGAACGACCCATATGCAGGCTGTCGTAAGTACGGGAAGCGAGTGTAGCGTCAATCGTCATAGATACCTCGATAGGGTTCAGATTGAATTGACTCAATCAAAAGTCAGCATCACTTTGAAGGCATTTTATTTGTCGTGGACGGCAACGTCGAAGGCCTCATGGATCTGTTCTAATGGGTAGTGATGTGTGTTCAAGGCCGCGGTGATACCAATGGGACAGGCGTCCAGTATCAGTGCAATAGACGATTGGAAGTCTGTCTGATGCGATATAAAGGTGGCGCTACGGCTTGGCAACGTTGGCATTGACTCGCCGCCGCGTTTCGAGGAGGACGCGGGTGAAGTTGGTAATGTGTTCGATGGGATTGATGTGGCTGCTTTCGCCCGCGTAGATGGTGCGGATGGGTACCCATTCCAAACAATAATCGTGTAAAACGCATAGCACGATCATATCAACCTCAAATTCGAACCCCTCTTCTTCACTGGCCAGTGTGGCCTCCATCATGCGCCTGCTTAGCAAGCGATAGCCCGACTGGTTATCCAACACCTGTCGGCCAAGCGCCCACGAAAAGGACCAACGTCCCAGCGAGTTGGCTATCCGCCGTACCAGGGGGATTTGACTGAAATCACGGGCGCCGATGATGAGGTCAGCTTGTGTCTCCTTGAAACAGGTTAAGAACTTCGGTATCTCTGCCGGGTCGTGCTGACCATCGGCATCCAATGCGATCAAAGCATCATATCCACCGCTTAGCGTCCACTGAAAACCGCTGCGCAACGCCACACCTTTGCCTTGGTTTGGTATCTGGCGCAGAACAGTGGCAGCGTTGGCTTCGGCAATATCAGCCGTATCATCTCTTGAACCATCGTCGACAACCAGGACGGGGAGATGTGCGAGTGCACCCGCGATCACCGGCTGGATGCGGGTGGCTTCGTTGTAGGCTGGTATTAGGGTGATGATGTTCGGATGGGTTGGATTCATATCTCCGCTTTCCGCTTTACTAGATGGCTTTGAGGAATGTGCAGATCAGTTCCTTACAACGAGTGTGTTGACAGAAGTGATCGCCGCCATCTTTCTGGAAGGCGCTCACCATATTCGATCTCTTGTGCGCCGATCAATCCTGCCAGATCGACGATCGTGGCTGCCACTGCCTGGCCAGTCTCCGTATCGCCGGGAGCATCTGGCTCAATGTAGACTGCATTGACATGAAGGATGCCGGTCTTCCGATCCAGTTTGGGATCGATCCGGCCGATCAGGCGGTCGCCGTGCAATATCGGTAAAACATAGTAGCCGTACTCGCGCTTGGCTTTGGGCACATAGATCTCGATGCGGAAGCGAAAGTCCCACATCAACTCAGTGCGATTGCGATCGCAGATGAGGTTGTCAAATGGGGAGAGGAGGGTAGTACGCGGCTGCCAGTTAGCGGCGGTTATCTGTTCGAGCAAGGGAATGTCGTCCACATGCATATACCATTGCCCTGGCCAATCGGCGATATCCACGGAGAGAATGCGTCCCTCGGCCAGCAGACGGTTGAGTGCCGACTTAAGTTCTGGATAAAAACCACGGGTGAAGTGATTGCGAATGTGTTTTTCGGTGCCGGCGCCCAATGCTTTTAGGGCAATCTGAACAGAACGATAGCTGACCTCTTCGGCTGCTAGCACCTCGCCTGGCGTCCAATCTGGCAGCCACCGCTCTGCCAGATCCCATTTTTTCTTGGAACCCCGCCGTTCCACCACCATGATCTCGCCCCGTTCCCACATCATCTGTATCATCATGGCCAGGCGGCGATTGCTAGTCCAGCCACTTGACTCCCAGTTTTTCGTCGAGCGGTCTTCTAGATCTGATAAAGCTCTGGGGCCTTGCTGATCCATTTCTTCTAACACATAGTGGTGGAAAGCCTCATTGGCCTGAAACCACTTACCCAGACGTTTTTCCCAGGCGGAAACACCTTGCCCATCCATGGCTGCGGCAAAACGCTGGGCTTGATAGCGATGGATGGGATAATTTTTGATGAGGACGATAGAGGCAGCGTGGGCCCAATACTCGAACAGTTGTTTGTCTTCAAACACCAGTCGGTCGAAATCACTCAGGGCGTACTTCCCCAACCGGCTCCACAATACCAGGTATTGCGTGCGCTCCACCGCTCGAATGGGATCGATTTGGACACAACCCAGGTCTCGAAAAACGTCGAGGATCCCTTGAGTTGATGGTTTGGGTTGAGGATTAGCCAGCCGTTGTTTGGTGATGGCAAGGCGTCTGGCCTGGGTAGGCGTGAGTGCTAACATGGCTAGTGCTATCGGACGCTGGCGGGGCGTAGGCCGGAATGACGATCTCTCATTCGACTATTCGGCCCGTTTTCTGGCGATCTGGATCAAAGATGGGGGTCGCTGGCGTAACCTCACAGCGCAATCGACCAAGATCGAATAAATGCAATACTGGCGTTTAGAATTAGAATTTTGTAATCATCCGCTCAAGTCCTTCCAGGCCGCGCTGTAACGTAGGCATGTCCGGTCCGAAACTCACACGACAATAATTGCCGTAACGCGCATGGGAACGGCGGTTCTCAGGATTGACATCAAAGAAGACACCCGGCACCGTAATCACTTTTTCTTTTAGACCCTCTTTGAAGAAATGGATGCCGTCGTTGAGAGGTTCCGGCAAGTGTTCCAGATTGGCCCAAACGTAAAAGGTTCCTGCCGGTTCAGCATCCACTTCGATATTCATCGCCCGCAAGCGGCTGAGCATGTAGGCTCGTTTTTCAAAGAAACAGGATTGTATCGCTTCCGTCTCCTGGTAGACATATTCCGGTTCCAGCAGGTCCAACACTTGCTCTTGGAAGGGACGGTTGGGCCCGCCATCCAGGAAAGACCCGGCACTGGCAACGGCCCCGATCACTTCCTTGGGCCCCAACGTCCAACTGATGCGCCAGCCGGGATAGCGCCAGTTCTTGGTCAAGCCATCGACGATGATGATCGGATCAGCATCGACATCATTTACATATTCGGCCGCCGAAACCATTTTCGGTGGATGGGCGTTGGGCGAGCCCGTGTAGATGTAGTGCGAGTAGAATTCATCCAGGATCAGCGAGCAGCCGAAATCACGCGCCATCTGCACCCAGCGTCGTAGACGTTCACCCTCTACCAGTTGCCCCGTGGGATTGCAAGGGTTGCTGGCCAGCAGCGCTTTTAGCCCTCGCCCCAGGATCTCTCTCTTTAGTGTCGAAAGGGGGGCTACATAGCCTTCGTCCGGGTCCAGCAAAATGGGGATAGGGATAAAGGCCTTGAACACGCTCAGTAGTTCTTCGTAAGCGGTATAGTCGGGCAGGAAATGCCCCATGTTGATATTGCCCAAGGCCGCGGCCAGGCGAGTGAGGGCCACGCGTCCACCACCTGCGATGCTAACATTTTCGTGAGTGTATTGCGATGCTTTATTCTGGCGGTAGAGCTCATTGTAGAGATCGGCCACTTTTTGCTTTAAGGCGATCTCACCGGTAATGGGGCCATATTCCTGGGCGATAGGCGAGATGTTGATCTGCTCGACTCGGGGCGGCGCGCCCGGCAGGTCTCCGGTCTCCGGCATGCCCTGTCCCAGATTGGCCCATTCGGGGTCCGCATAAGTAAAACCTTGTTGGGCAGCACGATGCATGACGTAGATCACGCCGGTGCGGGGGACACGGCGGAAGCCGGGGATGGAGGGTTGTGACATGGGGATCCTTTATACGTGGTGCGTGGTGCGTGGTGCGTGGTGCGTGGTGTTTGTGGCTTGTTCTATAAATCGTGATTATGGTTTAGAACGGGATGTGTGTCAACAGCTTTAGGGGTTGCAGAGATGAACGATAGTCAACCAAACGAAAAGACGAGGGTAGCTGGTGCAGCCATGCTCGCCGTTTCGACACAGGTTTTGGTATTCTCAGCAGACCAAAATGTAGAGTGCTGATGTGTTTGTAGACCCGACATCTGTAGGCCGGGTTTTGTAGTGACAGCGAATATTGAGGACGATCTGCCAGGTTTCCAGGTCTACGGCAGGCAAGATCCCCACCCGTTATAAATGTCACGACCGGCTGGTTGGGGCCCCACCATTGCCGGAGTTTCGCTATCATTCTTTGTGATAGGGTTCTCCCAAGGCTTCCGGTTTGGCCGCGCCCCATTGCATTCTAAACCACTTCGTGGACATGAGTAGGAGAACACCCAGGGTGATGGCAAAGGGGATCGTCCGCCAGATGTACCTGGACATGAGGCCGGGGAGCAGCAGTTGCGGATTGAGCGACAGTTGCCACAAGGTGCCGAACAGCAAGGATCCGCCCAGCAATATCCAGGGATTCCACATGGAGAAAAAGACGAGAGCGAGGGCGATGAAACCCCATCCCATGAGGAAATTGTAGTTCCACACCGGGTTGTAATCCAACGAATAGATCGCACCCGCCAGCCCCATGAGCATGCCGCCGGTGATCACACAGAGATAGCGGGTTTTGGCCACACTGATGCCGGAAACTTCTGCCACCGATGGATTCTCTCCCACCGAGCGGATGCGCAACCCCAAACTCGTTTTGGAGAGCACAAACCAGGTGACGGCCACCAGTATCAGCCCGAGATAGAAGAAGGGTGAGAGACCGAGAATGGTGGGGATGCGCTCCATGCCCAAGGGACCGGTGTAGGGATTGCCAATGTAGGTGGTGAGGCCGAAGCCAAGGATCCAGATGCCCATGCCGCTCACGACCTGATCTCCACCCAGTGTGATGGAGAAGAAACCATGTAGTAACCCGAGCAGGGCGCCGATGCCTATCGCCACCAAGAAACCGATCACATAGCTATCTGTGGTTTGGGCAGCGATAAAACCCAGAGTCGCACCAAAGAGCATGATCCCCTCGATGCCGACATTGAGCACGCCGGAGCGCTGGCCGATCAGTTCGCCCAGGGCGGCGATTGTGAAAATCGTCGAGGCCTCAAGACTTCTAGCTAGAAATTCCCACATTTGCGCTCTCCTCTTCTGTTCTGCGGGCTACGATCTGGTAACGGTAAAAGAACTGAAATGTGACGAGTGTGATCATCAAAACGCCGAGTAGGGCATAATCGATGCCAAAGCCAATGTGCAGTTTCCCCTGCACGAAGCGGCCGCCGACGGACAAGCCGCCGAAGAGAAAGGCGACGGGAATGGCAGCCAAGGGGTTCCCACGGGAAATGAGCCCACAAATGATCCCGTAAAAAGCGAGATCACCAAAAAAGCCATAATTCCTGGCGATTTTATAAACGCCTGGAACCGCTGCAAAATAATGGTACCCTGCCAGACCGGCCAGCGCTCCGCCCATGATAAAAACCTGGAGAGGTGTCTTAAAAGGACTGATCCCGGCGTATCTGGCCGCTGCCGGGCTTTGGCCGTATGCTTTGATCTGATATCCGATCTTGGTCTTGGCAAACATGAAATACAACAAAACAGCCAGACCCAATACTAGAATGATAGTGAAGGGGATATCGCCGATCAGGGGCGCCCGCACGGCATCTGGCAGTTCAAAACTCTCACCCCTCCCCCCTGGATTCATGAAGAGGCCTCCCTCCTTGATCATGAATGAGACCAGCCAGAAGGCGATGAAGTTCAAGATCATCGTCACCACAATTTCGTTGATGTCGTATCTGCCCTTGAGAAATCCAGCGATCGCCGCCAGTATTGCGCCACCCAAAACCGCAGCAATCACCATAAGAAGGATGATTATGCCGGCGGGGATGCCTGCTATCTCTGAATCTTTGCCATTTAAGATAAAGAGGGCGCCGAATGCGAACAGTGATCCAAAGTAAAGCTGCCCCGCCATGCCGATGTTCCAGAGTCCGGCTCTGAAAGGGATGATAAATGCATAGGTGCATAGCAGCAAGAAGATAAAGCGATTGAGGGTCAGTGGCAGCCCAAAACGATTAAAAAAAGCGTAGTCAAAGATCTCTTTGTATGCTGTGATCGGATTGATGCCGTCCAGCAAAAAGATAATGCTAAACAGCGCCAAGGCGACGACGATGGCAAGGATCGAGATAAGCGTCGCTTTCCAACCGCTCAGTATTGCCCTTGTCTCTAGTTTCAAGGCGTAGCTACCGAATGTCATTGCGATATCTCCTCCAGGTGCGAACCGGCCATCATCGCTCCTACATTCTCCTTCTTGGCTTGATCTCCGGGGATGATGCCCATGAATTCACCTTCGTACATCGGCGCCACCCAGTCACTCAAAGCCAGGACCTCATCTAGGTCCTCAGAGATCAGAAGGATGCCTGCTTTTGCCTCCCTCGCTTCTAGCAATTTGTTCCGCACAAACTCCGCGGCGCCGACATCGAGCCCCTGCGTAGGGAGATTGGCGATTATCAGTTGCGGTTTGCGTGAGAGCACGCGCGCAAGGATCAGTTTTTGCAGATTACCTCCAGACAGGTTTTTGGCCTTCGTATCTGAACTCGGCGTCGCCACACCATATTCCGTGATCATGGCTTCGGTAAGCTTGCGGATGTGCCCATAATCGACGATCCCCTGCCTGGCGTAACCATCGTCAAAGTAATAGTTCATCGCCACATTCTCGACCAAAGAGAAATCAGAGATCGAGCCCACGTCGACCCGTTCAGAGGGGATATAGCCAATGCCCAGCAACCATCTATCCAGGGCAGAATCAGAGGTGATCTCCTCTTGGCCAAGCATTACCTTGCCGGCCTCGGCCTTTCTCAGTCCCGCCAGCACTTCCGCTAATTCGTGTTGGCCATTGCCTGAAACGCCGGCAATGCCGAATATCTCGCCTTCGCGCACGGTGAAGGTGGCGCCATTCAAAGCCGTCACACCTTTGTCGTTGCGGGCTGACAGGTTTTCTACCTGAAGAATCGGTTCTCCTGGCTCAACCTCAGAGCGATCGATCCGGAAAATAACCTCTCTCCCCACCATTTCCTCGGCCAGGATCTTTTCAGTCACGTGCGCTGTCTCAAGGCGGGCGGTAACTTTGCCCCGCCGTAGCACCGTCACCCGGTCGCTGACAGCCAACACAATCGGGAGCTTATGGGTGATGAAGGGCACAATGGCCATTTCATCTTGGGCCATGGTTTCGATGGATTGCAGGAGTTTTTCCGTTTCGGGTGGCGCCAGTGCGGAGGTGGGCTCATCCAGTATGAGAACCCTGGCCCCGCGATAGAGGGCTTTAAGTATCTCCACCACCTGTTTTTCACCTTCTGCAAGTTGCCATACCTTCGCCTTGAGATCGATATTGAATCCGTACTTGTCACACAGTTCGATGATCTCCTCGCCCGTTGATTTCAGATTGAGAACACCCTTTGCGTGCGGGTGTCCGAGGATGATATTTTCGATCACCGTATGCGCGGAAACGAGCTTACGGTCCTGGTGCACCATGCCGATGCCCAGATCGATAGCATCCAAGGGCGATCTGAACGCGACCTTTTTGCCACCTACCAGAATCTCCCCTTCGTCGGGTTGCAACAGACCGAACAGGATATTCATCAAAGTGCTTTTTCCGGCGCCATTTTCCCCGAGTATGGCGTGGATCTCACCCGCCTTCATCTCGAAATCGATCTGATCGTTGGCGATGACCCCGGGGAATTTCTTTGTGATCCCGCGCGTTTCCAGCACCGTATCTCCACGCTGTATTCCTTTCAGGAGTTCTTGCACTGTTTTCTCCTTGTCAGACTGATATCGAATCGAACGCAGATTACGCAGCGGTGACGCTGATTTTCACAGATAACTTATTCATCCAACAAAGTATCTGTCCAGCGCCGGTTGAAACGCATGAGATATAGTCGTTTTACCCGGTTTTGTGGTTGATTTCGTCTACTACGGCTCAGTGAATTGCATCCGGCATAAGCTAGATCGAGATGCCTAACAAAAAATGAAGCTCCCTCCTTAGAGGTTTTTCCTTAAAGAGAGGGAGCCTCATAGCTTAGTCTCATGTTAGACTAAATCAACTTGATCGCAAATTCTGTGTGCTCCTTTACTCAAGAATTTGCATACCTTCAAGATCAAAGTTGAATAGTGCCAGTAACCATTCGTCTGTGGGCATTTCACCGGCGGGCTTGACCTCTGTTCCCGCTTCTGGAATCGGCAAGCCTTCCAGCTCAAAGCCGGTGCCATTGCTCACAAACGCGCGGGCTTCAAAGGGGTCCCACTCGCCGGCCAGCATCTGCTCTCTGCGCTGCTCAACCAGATCGACTATTTCTTGTGGGATCAAGGGCAGGGCCGCGGGGCTGATGGCCTCGATACCGATTTTGTTGTCGTTCATGATGTCAACGGTGGCGACCTCTGTACCGTCCGCCAGGGTCATGCTGCTATCCATACCCAAATAAAGGACCGTTTCCGGATTCTCTTCTCCAGCCAACCATTCCTGCACAATGGAGTCATAGAGCACTTCCCAACGGGTATCGAAGGAGACGGCCACTGTGTCTGTGTCCGACCAGCCATAGAAGCCGACGATATCCATATCCTTGCCGATGAACCAGATGTCCTCTTCTTGTGCTACATCCAGAGGAGAGCCAGAGTCGGTTTGCTGGGTGATGACATCGGCCCCGTACTGGTTGACCAGAGTCGAGGCGATATCTCGCTCTTCTGCAGGCAGATACCAGTCGCCCACATATTTTACGTAGACCGTGACCTCTTTTCCGAGCATTTCGGCGGCATCCTGCACGCCCAGATAGAAGCCATTTTGGCGGCGGCCGACCTGGCCGGAGGGGAAGGCAGAGACGATACCGATGTTGCCGCTCTCAGTCAGGGCGCCGGCGATCAGCCCTTCCAGGTACAGTGCCTGGTATTGGCGGGGGAAGAGTCTGATAAAATTACGATCTGTGGTTAGATCGCTGGCAATGATAGAGGCGAAGTAAGTGTCGGGGTACTCTTCTGCGATGTCCTTCAGGGGCAATCCCATGAATTCGGCGTTGCCCACGACAATGCTGGCGCCCTCGGAGATCAATTCTTCGGCATAAGGCACTGTCAGATCTGGGCCAACTTCTTCGCGATAGACATAGTCCACATTGTCATATTTTTCGGCAATGCGTTTGCCCGCCCGATCGTGGGCTCCCGACCAGGTGGTGCCTTCGATAATGCTGAAATGCTCGATCGCCAGGGTGGCGACTTCCTCTGCTGCAGCTTCTGGCTCGGCTTCAGCAGCCGCTTCTTCTTCCACGGCGGCTTCCGGTTCGGCCTCGGCAGGGGCAGCAGGCGCGGCAGGGGCGGCTTGACAGGCGGCTACCAACAGACTCGCTACTAGCAGGGCTAACAATAACAGGCTAAACTTCTTACTCATGGCATCCTTCTCCTTTGAGGGTGTGTTTTGGGTAAATCGAAAACCAGTGTATGAGAAATTGTACTGCGTTACACCTCATTTCGCAGCGAATGCAGAACCAGCTACATGACCTTGCATTCTTGCCGCCGCTACAGTCGACTCCACTACAGGTATTTTTAAAATTACAGAACCTTGCCTACATATCTGCTACCACGCCGGGCTGGAAAACCTATAGCAAAAAATCAAATGGTCAACATGGTTGCAGAGAGGAGTCGGATGGATTATATGCAGCCATTGCGGGCTTGTCAACGCTCGAATCGGACCTGGAATTCAGATGTGAGAAGCCACTGACAGATTGCAGTACGACCGCCTATTGTGCAAAGCCTAGTAAACACACCTTGAGCAATCATTCATACAATCATCCGCAGACGATGGACGATAATGAGACGTCCATCGTCATCTGAGCATCAATCTCATGCCCTAGCTAGCGAACAGTTTCTCAAAAGTGTCACCCTGAGCGGATCAAACACACAACCCCCGCAGAACAAGAAGCCAGCGAAGGGTCTTGCGTCAAATGAATGCGAAGATACTTTGCTAAAAGCGTGTTGCGTTAACATACTGAGCACCACGGAACACGTGTCTTTCCAGGACCACACGAGATCCCGTTGAGTCATAACTTCACGCTTGTTGCATGATCTCGAACAGGCGGTTAGGACTCAAGGGTATCTCAAGGATTTCGAGATCGTAATCAGTCAGGGCGTCCTCCACTGCCTGAGCAAACGCGGCGCCGGTGGGGATAGCACCTGCCTCCCCTGCACCTTTGGTGCCCAACGGATTCAGCGGTGAGGGGGTCTCGATATGGCCGACATCGATGTGCGGCACCTCCATACTGGTAGGAATGAGATAATCCATAAGAGAAGCGTTGAGCATCTGGCCATTGTCGTCGTAGATCACTTTTTCGTAAAAAGCGTTGCCGATACCCATAGCGATGCCGCCGTGAATCTGGCCATCTAAAATCAGGGGATTGATCACCCGGCCGCAGTCGTGCACCGTCACATATTTTTTTATCTCGACCATCGCCGTCTCCGGGTCTACCTCGACGATCATGGCGTGGATGCCACTGGCAGTGGCCCCCCGTTCCGGCCCAAAATAGGCAGTCGCTTCCAGGCCCGGCTCATGGTCGTGCTTGACCGCACCGCGCAGGGGGTTGGCCCGCTGCGCCAGATCCCCTAGCTTGATGGCGGTATCAGGCGCGCCCTTGACACGCACCGTGCCATCGACCAGCTCCAGATCCTCCGGCGCCACCTCCATCTCTTCGCCGGCAACGTGCAGGATTTTCTTGCGCACAGCCACAGCGGCCCCGTGGATGGCATTGCCCGCCACTACCGCTCCGCGGCTGGCAAAGGTACCGGTGCCCCAATGAAAGGCAGCGGTGTCGCCCGTTACCAGGCGCACTTCGCCCACATCGACTCCTAACTGATCGGCCGCCACCTGGGCGAAGGAGGTGTAATGCCCCTGGCCCTGTGTGCCGATACCGGTGACGACGCTCACCTTGCCGCTGGCCTCGACCTGCACCCTGGCGCCCTCATACGGTCCGATGCCGGTGCCCTCCACATAACTGACGATACCCAAGCCCACATGGCGCCCTTCGGCTCGCAGCCGCGGCTGTTCCTCTTCGAGGAATTGCTTGTAGCCGACCAGTTCCAGGGCTTCGTCCAGGGCGGGCTCGTAGTTGCCACTGTCATACACAAGCGGCGCGAAATCCTGGAAGATGATCTCGTTATTGTAGGGGAATTGCTCGGGCTGGATGAAGTTGCGGCGACGGATTTCGGCGCGATCGATGTCCAGTTCTTTGGCAGCCAGGTCCAGCAGGCGTTCCATCACAAAAACACCATGCTGGCGGCCGGCGCCGCGGAAGGGCATGACGAACATCTTGTTGGTGAAGGCGACCTTGAATTCGGAGGTGTAGTTGGCCACATCATAGCAGCCCAACAGTGTGCATTGGCTGTTGATGGGGCAGGTGAGGCCGTAGGTGTCGTAGGCGCCGCTGTCATGAATGAAGCTGTCCTTGACGCCAAGCACCTGGCCATCTTTGCTCAGGGCCATCTCCGACCAGTGTAGCTGATCCCGTTCGTGGGTGGTGGCCATGAAGTTCTCGCGGCGATCTTCGATCCACTTGATGGGGCGGTTGAGTTGCATCGATGCCCAGGGTAACAGCACCTCTTCAGGATAGAACATCATGATCTTGGGACCGAAGCCGCCGCCGATGAAGGGGGCGATCACCCGCACCTGCGATTCCGACAGGCTCAGCATGCCGGCGATGCCATTGCGGATGGGAATGGGGGCCTGGGTGGTATCCCACATAGTCAGTTGCTGAGTTTTGCGGTCCCAGTCGGCCACGATCCCGCGGTTCTCCATGGCGGCAGCCACGCCGTGGTCGTAATAGAAACGGCGGCTGACCACCAGATCCGCCTCAGCCTTAGCCGTCTCGTAATCCCCCTTGTGCTGCACCACATGCGAGGCCATGTTCGAATCCAAATCTTCGTGGATGAGGGGCGCGTCCGGCTCTAGCGCTTTTTCCATATCGACCACCGCTTGTAACGACTCGATATCGACGAAGATCGCTTCAGCCGCGTCTTCGGCGAGGTAGCGGCTCTCGGCAATGACGATGGCGATGGGTTCGCCCACGTGGCGCACTTTGTCTTTGGCCAGGGGCACATGGGTGCGCTCGTGGAAGATGATGTCCTTGATGGGGGGTGGCGATACCAGGAGGGGGCCGGGCTGCCAGTAATCGCCCAGGTCCGCGGCGGTGTAGATGGCGACCACACCTTCCATATCGCGGGCATCCTCGCTATCGATACTGAGGATGCGGCCATGCGCGTAATCGCTACGCACAAAAGCGGCGTGCAGCATGCCGGGCAGGTTCACGTCATCGGTGAACAGGGCCTCGCCGGTGAGCAGGACGGGGTCTTCATTGCGTTTGATGCGTTGGCCGAAATAACGGGTTGTCATAGTGTGCTTCCTTTTCTGAGATAAGTTTCCGATTTATTTCACATCCAAAACCTGACCTTCTATCAGATTCGGATGCTCTGGCTCCCCGTCAATCACAAAATCTAAAAATCCGTACGAAACCCGCCATTTAACCTTGTCATCTGTGACGAGTGTCGCCGTTTTTTGATTTAGTCTAATCACTTCGCCATACACATCATTGTTGTGCTTATCCTGAAATCCGACCCTGTCGCCGACTTTAAGCTGACTTTTCTTAATTCCTGTTTTTGATGAGAGGGCAATGTCTGTGTCTACCTGAGCCAAATTGACCCAATAGAATGGGATAGTCCACAGTTTTTTGTCATGGGTATTTTTCACCAACAATCGTGTTCTCTTCATTTCGATTACCTCGGCTTCAATCAACCTATTTTCTGTGCTGTCAAAATAGTTGACTATCTGACCGGGCCTCAAATTTCTCTTGATTTCTCGTAACCGCTGTGGGTCTTCGAGTTGGTGGTGAATGGCGACGTTCAAGCGATATAGATCGAATAATGATGCCTGTTTTAACTCTTCGATAATCCCAGAATAATCCATCTGCTCAGTGTCCTATAAGATGTCTATGAGTAGGTGCGTGGCCAGGATCACATCCGAACCCTTTTATTCTGTCTTGACGACGCTGACATAGCCGATCTCATAGTTGCTCTCCATTCAATTTCGGTTTCATCGTTTCGTTCAAACGGCTGAATTCTGGGAAATAGTTTTTAATGATTTTCTCTGATCTCTCCCTGGCCACGTCCTTAATATACGTTTGTATGGAGAGGTTTCTACTCTTAATCATGTCCATCCAAACTTCGCCGTTCTCTATTATACCGAGTTTGAAGGCCTGGCGCGTGCTGTCTCTCGAGCCATACAGGTCACCCACTCCCTGCTCTTCGAGAAAATCTTTCAAAACATTCTATGACAATTCATGCGTATATTCAAAGGACTGGATTAAGCCCTGCTCCTCCAGTTCCGAAAGTGAACGTTGCTGGGCGAGTTCGACGGCCTTTTTGAGTTGCGAAAAAGCTTGTACAAAATGCTTGTACCGTTGCATCCATCGAACATCTTTTGTGGTCATGAGGTTTCTCCCAAAAGCGCCTTGAGAAAGAGATTGCCCGATGAGCAGGCGGGGTCTTCGTTGCGTTTGATGCGTTGGCCGAAGTAGTGGGTGGTCAGGGTGATCCTCCTAACTGGGGAGGGGATGATAATACGAAAGAGGGTTGACATTTTCTGTGGTTTTGCTATACTGATGTTGCCAGCGGACAAAATTCGGCTCCATGCCGTGTGATTGTAGGACTACGGTCTATACAATCCTATATCCCTGGCTTTTTTATTTCCGCCATGCCAGAGCCGCCGCATTGAGCGGCTTTCTTTGTGTGTAATACACGCCATAGCCTGCCTTACGCTTGTCGTCAATATCCTGGACCAGGTGCACTGCCGGCCACAAATATGTGAGGTAGCGATCTTCACCTCTCTCGTAAAGCCGCTGTAATGCCCATGTGAAATAATCCACCGCTTGCAAGCCAGCCCGATTGCCGGGAATGTCGGCAGATACATGAACCGCGGCAACGCTTCTCATATTCCATTGTGTGTCAAAGCGTTCACGGGCAGCTTTTAGCGCTTGGTTCAAGGCGGCTGTGCGGTCAGATTTGCCACGCCTCGAGAATACGATCTTGTACCCGCCGTCCTTTGAATAAAAGATCGCTAACAATCCAACCACTCAAGATTCCTTCCAATCAGTAACTCCGTTTCTTCGGCATGATGCGTCGTTTTCATTGCAATTTGCTGCATCTCAAATCCGTAATCCTCTGCAAGTTGCCGAATTTCAATGTTGTTGTCATAGGTCATCAAAAAGTCACCCTTGAGGCGGGACGCTTGTTCAAATAGAGCCGCATGATCCATTTCTGAATATCTGTATAAACGTCTGCCAGCTTTCACATAGGGAGGATCGATGAAAAAGAGGGCATCCGTACGAGATTCATTCTTCTGGCAGATTTCAAAACCATCGCCGTGAATGAAGTTGATTCTTTCTCGAACAAGGTCTATTTCAAGAATGCGACGTTTGAGTGTTTTGGGATACCATCGTGAATGTATTCCCTTACCATTCTCACCATGTTTCACAAAACCTGCACCATCAGCCAGGATACCGCCACGGTTGACTCGGTTCTTAACAATGGTTGCAAATGCCAGGTGTTTGGTAGATTGATCGCCTTGTGCGATTGCATCTCGCGCTGACTCTGACGTGAGTTCAAAGGTCATTATTCGGTCGGCCAACCATTGGGCATCACCTTCGGTGATAGCTTGCCATACGGCAGCCACACCTTCATCCAGCTCCACCATCGTCGCAGATCCGATCAGGTTCTCGAAGACAGCAGTCAGACTGACAATCCCACCACCGGCAAATATCTCAAACAACTCATTGTCAGGCCCGCCCCTCTTCTTCAGCCACATTCTTATTCGCGGTACGAGCCAAGTCTTTCCACCGGCATAACGAAATGGGCTGCGCATCGGTACTGATGCAACGTTGACAACATCAGATCGAGACTCTTTCGCACTATTTGATATGTTTTCTTGATCGAATAGTGATGGTTGTAAAGTCATGATAGCACCACATCCGCAATTACTGGAGCATCTGGTGGATTTCCATCTTATTTCTCATCGAGTTTATTTTGCAGAATGTCAACGAAGTCCGCGACATCGCCAGCCATCGGTGTCGTGATCGTATTCAGCGCTGGCTGGAATTCTGTATAAATTGTCCTCGATAATGCTAACTGGATCCGATTGTCGATGCGTTCCAAATCAGATAAAAACTAGGCAATCTCCGCTTTTTCACGCGAAACTTCTGGCAGTTGCGGTAGTGTTTCATAGAATGTACGCTGAATTGCGACCGCCTGTTTCTTCCCCCAGTCTTTGAGGATTCCACCTTTGTGCAACATCTGCGGAACCAACCGCTTCCGTGATGAAGACAGGAAATCAGGACGAGGTTAGTAATTTGCAAGCTGTCCCCAATCCATATTCTGACGATTCTTTCGATCCTCCAGGTAATATTCGAAGGGTCGTCGTACATTACCTGATATGTAGACAGCCTGAACTTCAAGCGAACCGAAATCAACTACTATCCCGCCTTCATCATAAGCAACCAAAACCAAATCAATATTGCCAGCGGATTGACCCTCTTTATCTCTCAGTTTCACCTCGGACAGAGATGTCCATGAGGTCGATGATCCGAAGAAGAATGCAGCCGCATCCTCTGCAATGATCCAATCCTGACGAAAACGAATTGGGCATGTGATTATTGGCTCGACGATACCGTCGTTATAGAAGTTAATGCTGCAAACGCCAAGAGGATCATTTGCTTTATCTTTTGTGCAATTTGGGACTCTATTATTGTAAGGGCATAGCTTTAGTTTGCGATATCGTTCAGCCCGATCTGATAGATTACTGCTAGGAGAACCGAATACCTCTGCTAGGGGTTGCCTACTCGAATTGGTCACTGAGTTTTCCTTACCGGATTCGGTATGAACTCTGGCATACGCAGAGAGATGGTCTCTGCTGAAGGTTTCAACTTGGGGAAAATCACACGTTCCGCTTGATCCCAATCGAGATAATCGCTGGAATCATGTTCGGCCCAAAACTGGCGCTCCTCATCCTCGTTTTTGAATTCAGGTATTGATTTCAGCATAATTCTGATATCGCCAGATTTTGATCGTCATTCGGGCATCGGTTTTGAACTCGTGTACCTCACATCTGGTATCGAAGCGAAATCAGCATCCTGTGTCCAAAACTCAGCTTCATGATTACGTGCCGTCGCAAGCATAATGCTATCTGCCATGGGGATTTTCAACTCATCTGACAGCTTCGCAGCACTAATTGCTATCGTGGCATCCATACCCACAACTTCTCCCTGCATCATCACAGCGACTGCCTCAAGAGCCCTATCCTCCCCTTTCTGCTGAAAAACACGTTTGAATACTTCGTACAAACTGATAGTTGGAACAAGAATATCTGCCATCTCTTCAATGCCAGGGGCAAAGAAGTCGGCGTTGGGTCCGTCAGCGAAATACTCCAGCCAACCTGAGGAATCCACAACATTCATACGCGATCCCCTTCACGAGGCACCGATGTATTGATGCCTTTCAAGAAACCACGCGCACGTTCGATGGGCATGATTGGGATGAGTTCAATGCGGTTTTGGTACTGGATAACCTGCACTTTCTGCCCTGGCCGAATATTCAAAGCCTCGCGGATAGCCTTGGGAATGACGATCTGGAATTTGGGTGACACTGACACTGAAGTCATACAGAAATCCTTTCGATGATGAATTCGTATTACATATCAAGATTGTATCCCAATTATTCAAACGATGCAATGGCCTGGGTTTAGGGCTGGCTCAGGTCATTGCATATCACTCCTCCATCTTCTCAGCCGCAATCTTCACCGCCTCCACAATATGCTGGTAACTGGTACAGCGCAGAGGTTGCGAGGTGGGATCTGGGTTGTCTTTGTGATTCGCTTTGAGTCAACCTTGAGCTAGATTACTGTGCAGCGTCTCTCCCTGCTCCTGGGCCAAGCCATGTTCCCACATACAG
>PIVW01000880.1 GCA_003353825.1 Chloroflexota bacterium | reverse complement strand
ACCCTGGGCATCGAAGATTTGAATCGTCATTGGTCGCGCCAAAAGGGGTTATTCCGGCAAGGGAACCAGGAGCAGCTCTTGCCGTAATTGCGTCGTTTGGTCTGCTATCGTTCCTAAAACGCCATTGATAAAACGAGGGCTGGCATCTGAACCAAACTCCTTTGCCAGTTCCACTGCTTCATTGATTACTACTTTGATAGGCGTCTGGCCCACCGCGACTTCCCAGATCGCCATACGCAGGATATTGCGATCAATGACAGCGATCTGGTCGACAGGCCAATCGGGTGCGAATCGTCTGATCACTGTGTCCAGAACCTCTCTGTGCAAGATAACGCCATGCACTATTTGCCGCGAAAAATCAGCGATGTCCGTACTCAAAGCTGGTTGTTCGATAACCAGACGAGCGTTCACTACTTCGCCGGGGCGATGGTTGGTAACGTCAATCTCGAAGAGTGCCTGGAGAGCTACTTGGCGAGCACGATGTCGTGGTTTCATAATTGGCGTGCGCCTGAAGCAGGAAAGGAGATGTCGTCCACATAAATATCGACACGGGCAACTTGCAAGCCAACGATATGTTCTATCGCTCCTGCAATTTCCTGCTGTAACAATTTTGCTAATTGTAACAGATTTGCATTGGGAACGGCATGTATATGAACAGCCACATTAACATGGCCTTCTGCCAATACTATCTCCACACCAGGCGCAACCGCACGTCGGCCCTTAACCTTGCTCCGTTTGGGGGGTTTATCGGCGAGGCGTTCAACTCCTTCTGTGCTGAGTGTTGTCTGATGGACAATGGTGATCAGAACTTGGGGGGCGATAGTCACACGGCCGATGGTGTCAGGTGTCGTTTCCATGTTGCAAGCCTGGCTATAGCACCATACCGCCATCAACAGCAATAACCTGACCGGTAACAAAGCTGGCTGCATCGGATGCCAGGAACGTTACGACATTGGCGACATCCTGTGCAGAACCAATCCGGCGCAATGAGGTCATTTCGATGATCGTATCTTTCATGTCCTCGATGATATCATTGGTTAGATCGGTGGGAACAAATCCTGGAGCGACGGCATTGACTGTGATTCCACGCGGGCCGATTTCTTTGGCCAGGCTTTTGGTCAGGCCGATCAATCCAGCCTTGGATGCCGAGTAATTGCTCTGGCCGGCATTGCCGGAGATGCCGGCTACACTGGTGATGTTGATAATACGGCCCTTGCGCTGGCGCATCATGATGCGAGCGGCAGCTCTGGAACAGTTCCAGGCGCTCTTGAGGTTGGTGTCGATGACGATATCCCAGTCCGCCTCTTTCATCAGCATGATCACATTATCCCGTGTTGTACCGGCATTGTTCACAAGGACGTCCAGTTGTCCCAGATCCTTTTTCACAGCTTTGATCAGATTGCTGGCTGCATCGAAATCACTGACATCCGCCTGCATGGCAACGGCCGTTCCACCTAATGCGTCAATTTGTGAGACGATCTGGCCGGCCGCCTCCGCATTGCCAAGATAGTTCACGACGACTGTGGCGCCTGAAGCAGCCAGATCTGTGGCGATCGTAGCGCCAATGCCACGAGATGCGCCTGTAACTAATGCCATCTTTCCGTCAAGTACAGCCATGTTAATTCCTTTGGGTGTGTCCTAGATGAGTTATTGGCGAGCCCATGTGCTCCGTTCTTTAGCCAGATTGTGAATAAGGTTTTCCCAGAAAGCCTTGGGTTGGGCAGGGAAGGACATTAGGAAATAATT
>PIVW01000879.1 GCA_003353825.1 Chloroflexota bacterium | reverse complement strand
CGCGGAATCTACATTGGTGCGCTTAGTGAGGCCCGCTCCACCCGTGAACGAGACGGCATCCTCACTCGGTGGCACCAACTACCTTGCGAACCAACCCTCAGTAGATAGATTTTTTAATATTGACTACGTACTGGGGGGTTGGTTTGGCAGGTAGGCCTTCATCTCAACAGGTGCGCCGAGACGTTCTCCGGGGCCGAGCCACCATCGGCATAGCGAATCTCGGAGGCGCAAATCTTCGTGCTCCGCGGGCCATCTGCGCCCGACTGAAAAAGAACCCTAGCTATTCCTCTCACATCCCTCCGGCACCTGGCCCGACAGACCAGGGTGCGACCGCGACGCTTACGCCGTCATTAATTACTGCGCGCACAATTGCTCACCATAAAAGCATTGATTGGCCGCAACGACAAGAGCGCCGTCGTACGCCCAGAGGCACATCAACCGGATGTCACAGAATCCGGTCGCAAGCAGCACAATTGCTGGCGAGATGTAGCCACTGCTGGGGAGTAGGGGAGGTAGTTGCTCAGTGCACTAGCTAGTGAACGGAGATACAGGATTTGCGCTTCGTGGCTCAGCAGTCTTTGAGCCGCGGGACACCCGTGTAGAGGGAGGGGACGGAAGTCAGAGTGTTGGCTCGACGGTGGGCATCCTTCACCCTCCCGATGACGCGAAGTAATCCACACGTGCATGAAGGAGCATTAAGTGGTTTTCGCCCTCGTTTGCTTAACACCAGCTCGACGGATACTGTTGCTCTTGGCTTACACGAGGATGCATGTACATGGATGTGTTTTATGTATCAACAACCCTTGATACCTCACATGTTCTGGATTGATGTGTTTGACACATTCACATGCTCAGCATCGTTCTTGTTGCATTCGTGCTTGCAACCAGAATTTTCATCACATACATTTGTCATGTCTTTGCCAGTGGTTCTCAGATCATTTCTCACGGCATCTGTTTGGTTATCTATTCACATTTCCCCACTTTCCAGCTCTGCCCTCGCCCTGACTGCAATTCATGCCGCTCTCAGCGCATACCTGTGTGCCGATGACAACTAGTTCCCATTCTTTTTTGTCCACTTCGTGGTGTTAGGGGGGTTTCTACCAAGGATCATTCTGCAAGAGGGGGTTTGATATCGAAGGTGCAATACATAGAGAGAGTACATGTGAATCATAGTAGACTACATGTCTACATCGATCGCTTCCTCTTTTCTTTTGAGCACCAAAGATTGATTTACCTAGCAGGGGAGCCTCGGGTGGGAAACCAACTCTTTAGCGCCCAAACTTACGAACATACATGTACATGTATGTGCAGTAGTTTCAGCGAGGTAGTGGATCTACTCCCGGACTTTCGGTCTGACGTCTGAGATACTGTTACCTACTTTATGTGTCGGATGGGTATCCTAGGGCGCAGCCAAAGCCGGATAGACGAGGAACCGGTAGTGAGGAGCAACGCTGAAGTGTGGCAGGTTGTATTCAGCAAATGTTGGCAGATGAGAGGGTAGATTGGGGATTGGGGACAAAAAGAGAACAAGATGGCAACTCAGATGTCGTTCAATGTGGAGATTTCCTTTTCGTTTTGACGGAGGATCGATCGAGGTGACGGAGATAAGAAACTATTCCCTTTCCCAGCGCGGAATCTACATTGGTGCGCTTAGTGAGGCCCGCTCCACCCGTGAACGAGACGGCATCCTCACTCGGTGGCACCAACTACCTTGCGAACCAACCCTCAGTAGATAGATTTTTTAATA
>PIVW01000878.1 GCA_003353825.1 Chloroflexota bacterium | reverse complement strand
CCTTCGAGATAATCAAAGATTTTCGAGATCCGCGTTCCGTTCCAATGATAACAAAGATGACGTTCCTGGACGACCGGGAGTTTAATGACGTTCGGTCGGAAAATCGCCACACACGGCCGATTTTCGTCGCGCACGCTCGGGAAATAAATTCCGTCGTTATTTGCCTTGTGAATTTTGCGTCCGAGAGCTTGAGAGTGTGTGTAATCATCGGGCTTAAGATACGGTTTGGCTTTGTTGCCGGCTTTTAGCAAATCGACAAAATTTCCTTCAAATGAAGCGACCAGCACACGCATGTCCATGTCGTCCGTCACGCACCTGGACGCAGAAAGGCGCTTTTCGAGATGATAAATCGTTTCACGGATCGCGGTTTTGAGTTTCGCCGCCGCATAGTAAATGCCAAAAGTCCCGTCGCTGAACCGCGATCCAAGTTCGTTCCGGTGCACAAAGGGGGCCATGATCCAGGTGGCCCCCGGCCCCGCCACGCGGTCTTCCGGCCGCACGAGGCTGATTTCTCCGGCCTTGTCACGGATACGTGGATTTACGGCCGCCTCGATCTCGGCAAGGATCTCCCATTCGGCTGGGTCCACGGATAGGTCCTCGAACAGGTCGATCGGCGGATATTTCGACGGAATCGCCCTGTACGACTTTCCCCAGCGCAACCGTCTCTTTGGAAGATCGCTCAAGCCCATCCTCCCCTTACAGCATCGAGATAGGCACGCACCGCGGCCAAATCGGTAACATCGCCGGCCGTCATGCGCTGCAACGGGCTTTGGCCGCCGAAGTCGGCATTCGACCGGCGAACCCACCCATAAACATTCTCCGGGTTGGTGAACAGGATACGTAGCGCCTTGTGAATTCCAAGAATGTAACCGATACGGCGCATCGTGTCGGCCGGGACATAGGTTGCCTGTCCCTTCTTCCAATTGAAGAAGGTTCTTTCCTTCGGCGCGCCCAGGAGAGCTCTGGCTTCCACGTTTTCCACCCGCCAGATCTCCATCAATTTAAAAAAGGCTTTCAGACCCACCAGGGCGTGCCTTCCGTCACCCTGGAGAGCCGCCGCTTGAGCGTGTGGCACCCTTACCTTCCTCCGGTCTTTTCCCGAGCTATCGCGGCGCCCAATGGCGCCATCTTATTATGCAAGCATACACTAAACTTGCATAAAATGCAAATATGCATTATTTTGTTTGTTGGGCATACTGGAAAAGCGGAAGACTACAGAACCCCCCTGCCCCGCCGGGCTCCCCTTGTGTCAGTGAGCGTTTTGAAGCGGATACTCTGCCAACAAGGCGTCAGCCGGAAGCCCAAGCATAGTGTGCAGCTTCCGGATCATACCGAGCGACAGGCCGCGTTTTCGGTTCAACACTTCGGCAACACGGTTACGGTTGCCGATGATCGACCGCAGATCTTTCCGCTTCAACCCTCGTTGTTCCATGACGAACTTAATCAGTTCGACAGGATCGGGCGCCTCGATGGGATAGTGTTTACGTTCATAGGCATCGACGAGCGTGACCATCACATCGAACCGGTCTCCTTCCGGCGTGTCCGCCTCGGCATCCATGAGGCCGTCGATCATCGACAGGGCAGCCTCGTAATCGTTCTCGTTCCTGATCGGGTTCACGTTTACCATCTCAAATCTCCGCAACGTTAATTTTATCGTACTCGGTGTGGGTGCCCACGAAACGCACGTAGACAACCCGGTACGGGTAGTTGATGTAGACGACCAGCCGGTATTTGTTCCCTGCGATGTTG
>PIVW01000008.1 GCA_003353825.1 Chloroflexota bacterium | reverse complement strand
GCGGATACGATCTCGCAGATCGTTCACATACAGCAGCACTTCCGCCAGATAATCTACATGACTTTGGGTGTAAACCCGGCGAGGAAAGGCCAATCGCACCAATTCCATGGTCGATGATTTTTCACTGCCATCGGGCTGGCGACCAAACATGACGGAGCCGATCTCCACCGAGCGTACGCCACCCTCCACATAAAGCACCACTGCCAACGCCCAGGCCGGATATTCGTTCCAGGGGATGTGTGAAAGCATCGTTTTAGCATCGATGTAAAGGGCGTGGCCGCCCGTGGGCTTCACAAAGGGAATGTGCGCTCGGGTGAGACATTCGCCGAAGTATTCGACCGAGCGGATGCGATAATGCAGATAGTCTTCTTGCAGTACTTCTTCCAAACCCACGGCGATGGCTTCCAGATCATAGCCGGCCAGCCCGCCATAAGTGGGGAAACCTTCGCCCAGGATCTCCATGTTCTTGCAGCGCTGTGCCAGTTCATCATCATTGAGCGCCAGGAAACCACCGATATTGGCCAGGCCATCTTTTTTGGCGCTCATCGTACAACCATCCGCATAACTGAACATCTCCTGGGCTATTTGCAGTGGCGTCTTGTCTGCATAGCCTTCTTCTCGTAACTTGATGAACCAGGCATTTTCTGCAAAGCGGCAGGCATCCAGATAAAAGGGGACGCCATATTTGCGGCAGATGGCACTGGCAGCGCGAATGTTTGCCATGCTCACGGGCTGGCCCCCACCAGAGTTATTGGTCACGGTGATCATAACCAGTGGGATTTTCTCACGTTTTTCGGCGAGCACCTGCTCCAGCGCATCGAGATCGATATTTCCTTTGAAGGGATGGATAAGGTGGGGCTGTCGTGCTTCGGGAACGGGGATATCCAGAGCGGTGGCAGTACAGTATTCGATGTTGGCACGGGTAGTATCGAAATGGGTGTTGTTGGGCACGATATCGCCCGATTTCAGCAGCGTGCCAAACAGAATCCGTTCGGCGGCGCGGCCCTGGTGGGTGGGCATCACATGTTTGAGGCCGGTGATTTTCTGCACGACTGCTTCGAAGCGATAAAACGAGCGTGCGCCCGCGTACGACTCATCCCCCACCATCATCCCCGCCCATTGCTGCGATGACATGGCGCCGGTGCCCGAATCTGTCAACAGATCGATGAGGATATCCTCGGCTTTGAGCAGAAAGGGATTGTAACCGGCCGCCTTGATAGCTGCTATGCGTTCCTCTCTTGTGGTACGGCGAATGGGTTCGACGGTCTTGATGCGAAAGGGTTCGATAATGGTCTTGAATCGGGCTGGCATGAGAGCACTCCTCGCTTGGGTTTGTGAGTTGAACACGCTTTTAAGTTGATTGTAACGGTAGCGGTACGTCGAATCAATAATCCAGGACATAGGATCCACACTATCTTCCTGTCTCGATCCTCCGTGTTCTCCCCGCCAAATGCAAGGCGCCACCAACCTCTTCACTACTGCGAAGTTCCTGATCAGAGCAAGCGGCGTCTTGGTACGGTTCCCAAGGCGGTGTATAATGCACGCTTGCCACAAAGGTCGCCCGAGCGGAGGCCGATTTTCTCGACCGAGGTAGCGTGTGAATCAGCAAGAAAAATTACGGTGTAGCGTCTGCGTCACCGCCTATAACGAAGAAGCCAATATCGGCAAACTGCTGGATAGCATGCTCGACCAGCTGCTTTTTGAAGTCGAGATCAGCGAAGTCGTCATCGTCGCCAGCGCTTGCACTGACCGTACCGTGCCCATCGTACGCGAGTTTATGGCCAGAGATGATCGCATCAAACTGATCGAACAGGAACGACGCGAGGGCAAGACCTCGGCGATCAACGCTTTCTTGCGTGTGGCAAAAGAGAATATCTGCGTGCTCGAGAGTGGGGACACCCTGCCGCACGAGACCGCGGTCGAGCATCTGGTGCGTATGTTCAGGGACCCAAATGTCGGCATGACCGGCGCCCATAAAATCCCTGTGAATACCCCCGACCATCTGGTCGGCGTTTTCACCTATCTGCGCTTGCAGATGGAGCATGAACTCTGTCTTGATATCCCCCGCCTCGGTGAAATGATCGCCTTCCGCAAAGTGTTCGATCAGATTCCGCCTGATGTGGCTATGGACGAGGCTTTTGTGGAAGCGATTATCGTGGAACGTGGCATGCAGGTACGTTATGCACCTGACGCCGTCGTTTACAACACAGGCCCCACCAGCCTTGGTGATTTCGTACGGCAGAGACGGCGCAATCATGCCGGCCATCTCTATTTGCAGCATAAATATGGCTACAAGGTCAGCAGCCTACGCAAACGCAGAGTGGCGCGCATTGCCTTTCGCCAAATATGGGATGCAGTGTGGGGTGTCGTGCGTCTGGTGTACGTCTTGGGACTGCTGGCCGTACTCGAAGGTGGGGCCCGCTTGCTGGGGTGGTACGACTATAGAATTCGTAAAGATCGACATGTCGTCTGGGATATGGCTTGGAGCCAGAAGACGGATGTCCAGTCGGAGCGGGAAAAACAGGGTGAATCAGGTAATGATAGCGCCCGTTCTTCACTGAGAACCCACGAGTCACAGGGTTAGTGGCATGAAACAGCATCTATCGACGATTGTGAGGCTGGCGATCAGTCTCAGCCTGATTGCGTTTGTGCTCTATCTCTACCGGGACGAATTACCCGCCGTTGCCGCCAGCTTGGCATCAGCTAATCTTGTACTGGTCGCTGTGGGTGTGCTCCTCTTCTGGTTGGCGATGACGATAAACGGCCTGAAGTGGTGGGTGCTTATGCGTGCCCAGGCTATTGTGGTGCCCTTTAAGGCTGTCCTCAATTTCACCTTTGTCGGTTTCTTTTTCAATAACTTGTTACCGGCCAATATCGGTGGCGATGTCATGCGTGGCTACGGCCTGGCGCGTTACACCGATGAATCCGCTGGCGCTGCTGCCTCGGTGGTGCTCGACCGCATTATCGGCCTCTCCGCTTACATGAGCGTGGCTGCTCTCGCCGCCCTGATTACAGTATTTGTAACCGGTAGAAGTGATTTGTGGATCCTGGCAGTGATAGCGATTATGGTATTTGCTGCCCTGGCGGTCGTCGCCGCAACCCTGCTCAGCCGGCGGGTGCGCAAATTGATTGGGAGGATATTTGAGGTCTCTTTTTTCAAAGCATTTGCTCCGATCTGGGCTTCACTGTCACAGGCATTTGAGGCTTATCGCTCCCACTCCTCTTCTTTGGTGGTGGCCTATGGCATCGGATTGACAGGAATCGCCACCACATCGATGGTGAATTACGTCTTGTCTCAGGCTTTAGGCGGCGGTATTCCCTACTTACATATATTGTTGTTCACACCCCTGATCGCCATGGTCCTAACCATACCTATCTCGATCGGTGGTCTGGGACTCAGCCAGGGTGTGTTTCCGGCCTTTTACAGTCTGGTTGGGGTGGCGCCGACACACGCTTTTAGTCTCAGTGTGTTGGTATCCGCGGTGCAACTGTTCTGCAGTTTGCCCGGCGGCGTGTTGTGGCTGCGCTGGCGAAAAGCGCCGGAAGAGGAGAAAGCTCCGGCCACACCTAGCCATGCCTGATATCACAATCGAGCAGGCGTGTTTTCTCTATGATGACAGCGATGCCGCCCACGCCTTTGACCATGTCTTACGGGTGACGCGGCTGGCAGAGCATCTTGCCCAGGAAGAGGGTGCGGATCTGCGGATCGTGCGCACAGCCAGTCTACTGCACGATTGCGCCCGCCTGGAACCCGACCATCATCTCGCCGGCGCAGAGAGGGCTCGATCCCTGCTGGCTGGTGAGGACCCGGGCTTTATCGATGCCGTCGCCCATTGTATCGAAGCCCACCGCTTCAGTTGTGAACCCCAGCCTCAAACGCTGGAAGCCAGTTGCCTCAACGACGCTGACAAACTGGATGCCATCGGCGCTATCGGTGTGGCGCGCGTGTTTGCCTACGCCGGCCATCATAACAATCGTTTGTGGACAGCACCCCTGGAGGAGCTAGGCGAGGTGGTCGGGGAAGATCGGCGGGGGTTTCGTGAACAACGGGGCGGAACCCAAGACTACACGCCGAGTCATGAACTACTGTGCAAATTGGAATTGTTGGCAGAAGACATGCACACGGCCAGCGCCCAGCGTGTGGCCACCAAGCGCCATCATTTTATGCTGGATTTCTTTGTACGCTTGGATGAAGAAGCCCTGGGATCATCCTAATGCATCGTCAAGCCTTAAATTTCGTATCATTTCCCTGCTGAGAAACCCGAATTTTTTATGTAGATGATGCACTACTACAAACCTATGGCTACATTTGCCGCGAAGTACTAGCATTCACAGCTCATATAAACTGTATGGTCAAGGATTCTCCCTCGCTAACCACGATCGGTTGGCTGAAGTGTATCTGCGCGTGGCCGTCGTCCGAATCAATGCTGGCATCGATGTTTCGCTCTCCTAAATGGATTGTGACAGACTGACCATCGTACTGCGTTTGAATTGACTTCAGTTTGAGGCTGCCATAGTCTACGCTTAGCCGGGCCCCTTCGCCATTCTTCCTAAAGTCGCCCCAGGCACTGCCGGTAATGAAGAAACTTTGAAATTCATCTGGATGTAAGCGCGGCATCAAAGTCAGACTACCCTGAGCAGCATCGTAATCAACTCCAGATGCGACCTCTAGCAGGGGCCAACTGGCCATGGGGCGTACATAATGGTCCCCGCACTCTACCTCGTTCCAGGGACTGCGGCGGCTGCCATCATGGCGTTCTCGGATGTCTGCGAGCATGGTAAAAGCCTGTTTATCGAACCCCTCGTAGAGCAGAAGATAGGCCAGGGGATACTCCAGGCCGCTCCAGCACTCGTCGCTATATTGGGTGGGGATCTCAGGTTTTCCGCCGTGAGGCCAAGTGCAAATGTAGAGTCCGCTATCTCGTTCATCCATATAGATGCGAGGTGACTGCTCCTCCTTTATGAAGCCCTGGCGGCGATTGAATTTGAACATGTTCAGCGCCGCTATTTTGACGTGTTCCTCGGGCAGAACATAGCCCAGGTCCAAGGTGTGTGCCCACCACTGGCCCAGCAGTTGGTCTATATGGCAGCCGTCTCCAAATTGTTGTTCAGTGTGCTGCGTTAAATCTACGATCTGAACATAATACTCGCCGTTCCAGCAGATGGCATCGTAGTTCTTACGACCCAGTTCGAAACGATCCCGATAGTGTTGGGCCAGACCATCCTCATCCTGTAAACGAGCCATTTCTTCGGCAGCGCGCAGGGCCGCCAGGTAGAGGCTACCGATAAAGGTGTTGGGGCCATAGATCGAGATATCGTAGGTGTTGGGCTGTTCTTCGCGGATAACACCATCGCCCTCGCTGTCGTAGTCTTCCATGATATGCTGCATCAGGCGCTTGATGTGAGGCCAGATATCGTCGAACCAGGCGCGACCTGCCCCATAGCGGATCTCTCGATATGCCTTGAGCACCGTTCCCAGCTCGCCATCCATGGCCGGGTTACGCGGCCCGCCGATGAACTCATCCCAGGGTCGAGATAAATAGAGAGGTAGGGGTGTGCGGTGGGGGATAGCACCCTGGGCACTGATCTGCTCCTTCAAATCGGTTTCGCGCATGCTCTGTTCCAGATCGGGGAACAAACGAGCGAGCGCCATCTCGTAATTCCAGACATGGGTACAATTCAGCGGACAACAGCCTTCTTGAACTCCATGCGTGGTGCTGGCGCCATGGCAACCTTCAAATCCATAGAATCTCCCATCCTCATTCCAAAGGCATGTGGGCGAACGAATGGTAGAGACAGGCGCGGCCACCGATTCCAGCAACTGCCAGGGTAAACTGCTGTCGAAAAAACGATCGCGATAGGTTGTCGTCTGCTTCAGCAGGCGTTCGTAGTGATCTCGCACATATTCTGCCACAGCCAGGGCGCTGTCGAAGTGATTGCTGTACTGATTTCCCAGCCAGAAGCGGCTCTTGCGATCATGGACGCCCATATGGCTCTGGTCCCAGGTCACGTAACGGTTTGGGAAATGCCACGCCAGCGCAAAGATTACGGTGCGACTTGCACCCGGCGCCAGCTCGAATGCCACAGCTATCGCCCCGTTCCAGGTCTGACCATCAGGGCTGGAGCCGGGGTTGAGTTGGGTTGTGAGATGGCCGTCACCTGTAAATCGCTCCCATAACTGGCGGCGAGATCGCCACTGTGGTAGAGCCCATATCTCGTCGCCAGGACGTTTGAGCGCGGCCAGAACCAATTGCCCATTGGCCGGATGCTCAGGTTGCAGGCGATCATTGCCCATAACCAACGCTGACATGTCGCGCAGATGCACGAGATTGTTGGTATTGCCACCATAACCGGCATGGTGTGTGTCATCGATGGATGTCTTTCCATCCCAGCCCACGATGTTCTGTTGGGTAGCCATCAGAGACACTTGCTGGGGCTGGTCGCTGGGATTGGCCACGGTGAAGTTGAAGAGAATGGCAGGCAATCCTGAATCCTTGCTGTTTAGAGGGATAAAGGGGCTAAAGGTCTCGAGCGCCACCGCAACCGGCAGGGACGGACTTTGATAAGTGACTTCAACTATGGGATATCGTGCCGTGATCTCTAACCCATCCACACCCGGTAACTCAGCCAACAGTTGGCGCGAGGTCTCAGGGATCAGGTGATCGCTCACACTGGGGGACGGTTGAAAATCGCCGTCGTCGTAGAGGGCGTCACACTGCAATACGGCCGCAGTTCTATCGGCCTGCTCGCGACCGGCGCAGATAGCGAAAAAGCTGTCGGGTACATGGGCACCATGATTGACATTGTTGATGATCTGCCATTGGCGCAGACCGCCGTCGCCTGCCAGGGCGATGCTGCCGGTGCCGATGCCCCCCAGGGGCAGAGCCACGGCGCCTAAGGTTTCGCCGCGATAGGTCAGTGCTTCGCGTACATCGTTTATTTGTTTGCGTTGAGATTGCTGAGGGGACATTTGGCTCCTCGTTTCTTTGGTTTTTGATGTCAATGATCTTGATGACTGTAGTCCGCCCATCTTCATGGACGGACGTTTCCAGGAATGGTTGTCTTCATTTAGGCCAAGTCAAAAATAAATGATCCGAATTTGTACCGAAGTGTCCAGCCGGATCACGGATCCGGCGGGTTTCACACTTGCAATCACCGCCGGATTACCTATCCGGCTCGTCACTCTGCAAACAACTATCTCAACATTTGGATCATTATTTCTTTGAGTCGACCTTAACCGCGACGAAGGAGGCATGGGATGATTCCATGCCTCCTTCTGTACTAAAGGGTTGTCAGAGCTGTTATCCTGAAGTCTGACGAACGATTACGGTTATTGTTCTCGGGGGTAATCAGCCACTTCCTCGGTGACGTAAACGGAATACTTCGTGGTGCTAATGCTCTCGAAGCAGGGCCAATGGCAGGCCTGGACGCCGAACTTATCAGGCTCCAGTTGATCGCCTGTGATGTAGGGTTTCCACATAGACGCCGGCGTGGCATGCCACAGGAAGATGCCGCCGACATCCTCAGATAATATCCCCTGAGCCTCTTCGAACTTGGCGCTTCGAAGCTCCGGATCGGCCATCTCTGCAGAAGCCTCCGTTACGAGCTGGTCGAACTCCTCGCTCTTCCAGGCATGGCGACCGCCGGACTTCCAGATTCCCAACAGATTTGAGGCGTCGAAGTAATCCATGCCGTATGAGACCTCGCCAATACTGATCTCATACGCATTCATCTGGTCCATATAAGTCTTCTGATCGATGTTGCTGATCTCAGTCTCTATACCCAGATTTTCATTAAGCATGGCGCCGATGGCGTTGGCAACAGCCACATCAAGTTCTGGCGCGTCACGAAGCATCAAGGTCAGCGCCGGGAAACCTTCACCGTCGGCGTACCCGGCCTCTGCCAATAATTCACGTGCCAATTCAGGATCGTACCTCTGTGCAGGCTCCAGTTCCGCCGGCGGCACAGCATCTGGGAAGCCAGGCATAAGCATACCATAGCCAACTTGACCATTAATCTTGATGATGTTGTCCACAAGGGCCTGGCGGTCGATGGCATGGGCAAACGCCTTGCGTACATTGAGATCGTCAAAGGGCGGGCTAAAGGTATCAAAGAATAGATAATGGGTGCGGAAGTCACCAAAGCCGGGGTTGTATTGCTGGCTCAGAATCGGATCAGCTGAGATAAAATCCTGATCTGCCGGTGAGAACCATTCATGCGACCAATCTACTTCATCGGCAAGGTAGGCATTGAACTCTTGATTTTTATCACCGAGGATGAAGATAAAGCGCTCCAGATAAGGCTTCTCCTTGCCGGTATAATTGAGGTTGGGACCCATGACGATCTGCTTGCCCTTGGTCCATTCCTCCAGGATCCAGGGCTCGGAGGAAAGCGAGGTCTCGGGATTGTTGTTGTAGAATTCACCGAACTTCTCGACCTGGTGTTTGGCCATGGGCCGGGAGAAGATCATGGTGGCAGGCGTGAAAGGAGCGGGGTCTTCAGTGACAACCTGAAGTGTGAAATCATCGATGGCCTTGACACCCAATTCCTCTAGATGCAGTGCGCCGCTGACCACTTGACTCCAATTCTTGGGATTGGAGGAGAAGCCCCAGTACCAGGCGAAGTCGTAGGCATGCTCCGGATCGGCCATGTACTGGAAGGTCCATTCGAAATCGTGAGCGGTCACAGGCACACCATCACTCCAGGTCAGCTCAGGGTCGAGGTGGAAGGTCCAGGTGAGTCCATCGTCAGCGACCTCCCATGATTCAGCTCCCGCCGGCTGCAACTCAAAATTCTTATCAAGCCTGATCAACGGCGTGCTCAATGTTTGCCAGGCCGGATCTGGACGATTGTAGACCGCTACGGGGAAGTCAAGCGTTCCCCTGTCAAGAGCCAATACGCGCATGTATTGTTGATCGGGTGGGGCTGCATCGGCCGGCAAGGCTACCCCGAAGGCGTTGACCATGCCGCTGGCTGCCTCCTCTACAGGAGCCTCTGTTGGTTCCGCTGCGGGTTCTTCCGCTTCTACAGTTGGAACCGGCGTAGCGGGCAGAGGTAGTGGCGTGGGACTGGCTGCAGGCGCTGCCGGTGCTGACTGGCAGGCAGATATTGCCAGGACCAACAATACCAGAACTACGGAGACGGACAAAAGTCGTTTGTTGTTTACCATCATATCCTCCTTGATAAATGATGGGATGAATAGATCGAACTATAGGACTGCAAATTACATACCACAAGGTCTACTGGTCTGAAGTCACCTCCTTCATCAAGGTGAGTGGAACACGGCGTGTCGCCGCTGGTCACCGGTTCCGAATCATTTAAGCATTTTCGGATCCAGGGCATCGCGCAGACCATCGCCTAAAAATGTGAAACCAAGGGTTGTGATGGCGATCATCATGGTAGGGAAAAGCGCCAGGTGCCAGTAGACCCGAATGTAAGCTGCGCTTGTACCCACCATCTTGCCCCAACTCGGTAAGGGATCGTTGATGCCCAGGCCCAGGAAACTCAAGCTAGCCTCGGCGAAGATGACGACAGGTATGCCTAGCGTAACCATGACGATCAGTGCAGGCAGTGCATTAGGTAGTAAATGGCGGCGGATGATATACAGATTACCGGCGCCAATGGCTCGGGACGCGAACACATAATCCTTCTCACGTAGTGAAAACAACTGGGCGCGTGTTAAACGCGTCAGGCCAATCCAACTGACCACAGAGAGGGCTACAATAACATTGACAAGACCGGAGCCGAAAACGCTGAGGATCAGCAGGGCGAAGAGCAAGCTGGGAAAAGCCGTCATGATCTCGATAATTCGTGTAACCACAAAATCGGTCTTACCGCCAAGAAGCCCGGCCGCTGCGCCCAGGGATACGCCGATTACGACGGCGAATAGCATCACTGCAAAGGCAACGACAAGCGATGTGCGCGCCCCGTAGATAACACGGCTCAACTGGTCACGCCCGACTGCATCTGTTCCCAGCCAGTGCTGTGAAGATGGAAATTGAAGTGTTTCCGAAAGGACAGATTTATCATAGCGAGTGGGTGCCAGGAAATCGGCGAAGATGGCGACAAAGATCAATAGCAGGACCACGATAAGCCCTGCCACAGCCAACTTGTTGCGCGCGAAGCGCCGGGCAGCGTCCTCTAACAAGCTACGGTGCTTTGGTATCTTTAATCCAGAGGCGGGCGGCGCTTCGGCGTCAGACGTGTCCGTCGTCACGATGCTAGTCCTTCAACCGTATGCGTGGGTCTACAACGGTGAGCAGGACATCGGCAACCAGATAGGTGACGCCCCACAGGACCGCTATCAATAGAATCAAGGCCATGACCATTGGGTAATCGCGTTGGAAAGTACTGGTGACAAAGAACCTGCCAAGACCAGGAACCCTAAATACCGATTCGATAAAAATCGAGCCGGTCAGCAGGTCCGGGATAAAGACGATAAGTACAGTGATCAGGGGAATCGAAGCGTTCTTGAAGACATGGCCTAGGACGATCGAGCGCTCCTTTAAGCCCTTGCTGCGGGCGGTTCGCACATAGTCAGCGTATAGTACTTCCAACATACTAACCCGAGTGTAACGGGCTACCAAAGCCATCGGCAGTAGCGTATAAGCCAAAACCGGCATAATGTAATGCTTGGGTTCCCCCCATCCCCCTGTCGGAAGCCACCCCAGGCGCACAGCAAAGATAAGAACAAGCCAGGTGGCTATGACAAAACTTGGTACCGTCATTCCGGACGTGGCGAGCAAGGATACAGAATAATCAATCCAGGTATTTTGGCGTAAGGCCGCGACGATACCCAGGGTCAAACCCAACGAATAACTTATAAAAACCGTCATCAAGCCTAACTGTATGGTAGGAATCCACACACGCCTGATCAGCCCGGTCACCGTTTCGGTAGGGCTCTGGAAGGGAATGCCGAAATCTCCCTGCAGAACATTCCACATGTAGCGCGCGTATTGTTCCAGAACGGGTTTGTCAAGGCCATATTTTCGCATAATATTGGCCTTGGCCTCCGGTGGCAACGGCATCTTCGTCTCGTCAAATGGCCCACCCGGCACCGAATGCATCAAGAGAAAGGTGATCAGAGAGGCCGCGAAGATAGCAAAAATAAGACCCGCCGTTCTGCCAAGCAAATATCGCGCCATACACTTCCTCCAGATGTTGCGTCAATGTGAGGGAGTCGAACTGTTGGGAAATAGCCAGCAAACGAATCAATGGTGAAACCATGTTGGCAAACTACCGAAATTCTGGTTTCGTTTTACTGCTATTCACCTGCATTTGCTCAGCGCCAAAACCTGATTGCAGACGAGAAGGAATGGCAGTCAAGAAACCTGCAACATGCATTCAAAGTCGATGAACAACATGGCGCATGTCTAACTTAGGGTAAGGTTATCATAGGCAGCCATAAAACAACAAAACGTCTGCGCATCGTCATCATGTGCTCTCTTTTGACATGACTGGCACTCCCTTGTAAGCTTGTCCGACCTATTCGAAAAACGATCCTCATTGTCTCCGAAACAGCGACGCAGCATGACCAATCCACTCAAATACAAACCAACCTGGCAGTCACTTGACAGCAGGCCCATACCGCCATGGTTCGATCAGGCGAAATTTGGTATTTTCATCCATTGGGGCGTTTATTCTGTGCCGGCGTGGCGGCCTGTTGGCGATCAGCGCTATGCCTCCTATGCCGAGTGGTATTATGCAAGTGTGGTCGGCGATCTCGAAAGGGGCGGCGATGCCTTTCATCGAGCCAATTATGGTGATGATTTCGAGTATCGAGGTTTTGCTCCCATGTTCGGCGCCGAGTTGTTTGATCCTGGGGCCTGTGCCGATCTCTTTGCCCGTTCCGGTGCAAGATATGTGGTATTGACCGCGAAACATCATGATGGCTATTGTCTCTGGCCTACGAAAAACCCTTGCAAAGAGAATTGGAACAGCGGCGATATCGGCCCAAGACGCGATCTGGTGGGCGAGCTCACAGAGGCCGTGAGAGACAGGGGTTTGCGCATGGGTCTCTATTATTCTATCGTCGAGTGGGAAACCAACCCGACCCATCGTACAGAGTCTGGTTATTTTCTCGATCAGGACCTTATCGACCGTTATCAAATTCCCGAACATGTCTATGTCGAGGAGCACTTGATTCCTCAACTCAAAGAACTGGTGATGAACTACCAGCCCTCGTTGCTGTTCGCAGATGGTGGGGAGTGGGATGGCGATGAAGCATACTTAAAAACCAAGGAGTTCCTGGCATGGTTGTACAATATAGCACCCAATCGAGAGGAAGTGGTCGTGAATGACCGCTGGGCCAAAGGTATGCCGGGAGTTCACGGAGACTACTACTCGAGCGAATATGCCGATGCGGATCTGGGCAGATCTGAGCACCCCTGGGAAGAAAGCCGGGGCATTGGCGGCTCCTATGGCTATAATAGGGCAGAGAACCTGGATGACTATAGCAGTTCAGAGGCATTGGTGCACGAACTGGTGGATGTTGTGAGCAGGGGTGGGAACTTCCTCCTCAATGTGGGGCCGACAGCCGATGGTAGGATACCGGTGATCATGCAGGAACGCCTGGTCGATATCGGCGAATGGCTGCGTGTCAATGGCGAGGCGATTTATGGCACGACCGCCTGGTGCGGGGTTCCCACTGGTAGTGGCGATGAGGCGTGGACCACCTATTACACGGCCAAGGGCAACGATATTTACGCTATCTGTACGGCATGGCCGCAGAACGAGCTACATGTTGTCGGCCTTGAGACAAGGGGGGCGATTTCGGTTGAACTGTTGGGGTACAAGCAACCGATCGAGTGGAGAACTGAAAGGAATCGAATAGTGATTACACCACCACTGATCTCACCGGCACAGGCCCCATGCCGGCATGCCTATGTGTTTAAAGTAGGTAATGTTATCGCTTAGCCAACGACTGAAGCAGCAACTCCAAATCTGGCTGCGCAGAGAGCACAACACACACATGTCAAGCCAGCTCAACCCACCTAGACTTGTCAACCACGCACTACCAAACGTTGTGTGCGTTACACTCGGTTCATAGTTTACATTCCCCCAACTGACGATAGGCAACAAGCAATCATACTTCCATAAGGCTCATCATTGTATGAAAACAACAACGCGACTCCTTCATCAAGCTGACGACCGCGAAGCACAACATGGTTCGGTGAACCCCCCCCATCTATCATAGCTCACTCTATACTTTTCCCACGATGCAGGTGTTCCTCGATACCGGGGATGGGCTCGAAGATCGTCATATGTACAGCCGTGAGAGTAATCCCACCGTGCGTGTGCTTGAACAGAAGATCGCGATGTTGGAGGGCGCAGAGGATTGCATCGCCACCTCGTCGGGAATGGCGGCTATCACCGCGGTTTTGCTGTCCATTCTCAAGGGGGGAGATCACGCTCTCATCGTGCAAACCTGCTACGGCCCCACGCGCAGCTTTATGGATGACATCATGGCAGAACTGGGGGTAGAAACAACCTATTTCCACCCCCATGTGACCGATCTGTCCCCTCTTTTACAGCCGAATACACGGCTGGTCTATTTGGAATCGCCGGGAAGTGTCACCTTTCACATCCAAGATCTGCGCGCCTTGAGCGCGCAAGCGCGCGCGCATGGCGCCATAACAATGGCCGATAACAGTTGGTCGACGCCGCTGTATCAACAGCCCCACAGCCTTGGCGTCGATTTCGTCGTTCATTCCGGTACGAAGTACATCGCCGGGCATTCAGATCTGGTGCTTGGGCTTATCACAGGGGGTGGGGATCAATTTCGGCGGATTAAGGAAGTGGCCATCTTGCTGGGAGCAACATTGGGCCCGGCTGAGGCCTATCTGGCCTTGCGTAGCTTGCGCACGCTTTCTGTACGTATGGCGCAGCTTCAGCAAAACACGATGGCTGTCACCACATGGCTGCAGACGCACCCCAAAGTACGAAAGGTGCTTTATCCCGGCTTGCCCAGCTTCCCGCGCCACGAACTGGCGAAAACACAGATGTCGGGGTGGTCCAGCCTGTTTACTGTAGAACTACAGCCTCCTCTTGATCCCGAGCAGCGCCATCACTTTGTCGACGGCTGTGAGCTATTCTCGGTTGGTGTCAGTTGGGGGGGATACGAAAGCCTGATCGTGCCCTTGCTCTCGATAAATGACAACAGCATGAGCGCAGAGGAAAGGCTTGGCCTGAACGACAACTGCTATCGATTGTGTATCGGCTTGGAAGATGCGGGTGACTTAATCGCCGACCTGAAACAGGCTCTTAGCCATTATATGATCGCTCCGAAAGAACTCTAGCAATTGTTCCCAGACTGCCCTGACGCTCCTTGCTCGCCGTGACTGATGCACAAAAGCGCTAAAGCGCTTACTACAAACTGCCTCTTATGTCGCTTTGTTCTACTCTATTTGAAGCCACTCGATCTGCTCAATATCAACGGGGACTATCTTTAACACCATCATTCCGGAATTTGTAATCCGTTCCTGAACACTGTCCTGCAAATCTGTGAGCAACGGTGTTTCTCCTTCACCCGCAATAACCACTGTGACACCACCCTCGCCTACCCGAACAGTCTGTAGTTCATAGGATGAATCAGTTGGCCATTCCTGTACCACCTGCGCAGTGCGGAGTTGCGTCCAAGAATCACTGGCAACACGAACGCTAGTTGTTGCCAAGGGTATGGTTACAAAGAGTACCCCCACCGTAATCATGATAAAAGCGTTACGTCGGGCATGTCCCACCAGCGTCTGGGTAGCGGCACTTCCCAACCCCAGAAAAGCAAGGGTGCCACCACCCGCTAGCAGAATAGCCAGGAAGTTGGTGATATAAAGGAGCATGGCGCCCCAGGCAGCATCCCCCTGGCCTTGTGATAAACTAATGCCCACCACACACAACGGTGGTACAAGGGAGATAGCGATGGCAACACCCGGCAGGGAGTCGGCGATATCATCCCGGCTATAGGCAAAGGCCCCGGCTGCCCCCGATGCCAATGCAATAATGAGGTCTGTCCCGCGTGGTGAAATCCGCCCGATGATCTGCGAATTATGTGAAAAAGAAATGACGCTCGCTGAGGAGGCGCCGATCAGGAGCGAAACCACTATCACCAAGATGACCCCGGCGGCGACGAGAGCCAATGACAAGATACTACGTTCGATATTCCCCATAACCAGTGCTGCAGTCGTCGCCATGATGGGCGTCATCAAAGGGGCGACGATCATGGCGCCGATCACGGTAGCAGTAGAATCATTAAGGACGCCATAGGCAGCGATAATGGTGGAGAGAAAAAGAAGGACAAAGAATTTGACCAGGAAAGGTCGCTTACGGGCTCCTTCGAAAAATAACTTGTTTTCAAACCCAGGAAGATCCTCCGGGCGAAACCGGTTGTCGCTCATGATTTCGAACAGAACGCTCACTATTCAATTACTCCATCGTGTAAAGGGTGGCAGATTTACAAGCCTATACCTTACCCTGAAATACCCCTTAATACAACTTGGATTACCGTACCTAAAACTTGAGATCGTGAACATCAAAATCTGAGAGCGTTAGTCTTCACAGGTTTGCTAAAAACGCATGAATTCTTTGTCTCGACTCTGCCAATGAGTGGGCATATACTTTCATCAAATGGTCTCAACCTCCAAGCATGTTATAATGCGCAGACGAGTTCCGAAATCTCTATTTTAACCCCATGAACTTGAGACAAATTGTAACTAAAGTGAATAACCAGCGCGTTTTGTCGCTGTTGGCCGCAGCGCTGGTTGTCGCGGGCGTGCTGGCCGCGGCCCTTGTCTTTCTTCGCCGCTATCGAGCAAGGGGTAAGAAGGATGCTAGACCAGGCTTGAGTGCGGTTGCGCCCCTTTCAAAGGATATCCAGGGCCTAAGCGAGGCGGAAGTCGAGCGCAACAGATCGTTAGGACAGAACACAGAACTGCGTCCCACTCCCCGCCGTACACGACAACAAATTATCCGTGATAGCACCTTTACCATTTTCAACCTCAATTTGGCAGCGTTGTCTTTGGTGCAACTGGTCCTGACCAAACCACTGGATGCGCTGATCACGATAAGTGTCATGGCGCTTAATATCGGCGTCAATGTCTTTCAAGTGGAATTTGCCGAGCGCCGGCTTCGCAGCGTGCAAGAATTAGCACGTATCCAGGCGACAGTCATCCGCGATGGCAAGGTGCGAAGTATCGACCCTGGCGAAATTGTGGTCGCCGATGTACTAGCTGCGGCAACGGGGGATCAGTTGATGGTAGACGGTACCATCATCGGTGAGGGGCAATTGTTGGTGGATGAATCGATTATCAGTGGGGACAGTACCTACGTTCGAAAACAGGCAGGTGATCTCGTGTACGCCGGTAGCGCCTGTATCAGTGGACGCGCCGCCTATCGGGTTGAGAAGATAGGTGATGAGCGTGAGATCGGAAAACACCTGCAAGTGATCACGACCGATCAAGAAGAGTTGACTCCTATCGAAAGAATCCTCAACCGTATCATGCGCATTCTGCTGGTGATTGTTTTTCTGTTGGGTGCGGTGCTAGTGGGTGTGTATTTACTTAGAGACCCTAATGTCGACCCTGTCAAATTCGCCGACTCTCTCTCTGTCATATTCGGTATAGCGCCGGCCAGCCTCTTTTTTATGGTCGTCCTGACCTATGTCGCCGCAACTGCCGATCTGGCCGCTAAGGGGGCCCTTGTCCATCGCTCTCGGTCAGTCGAATCGCTGGCCCAGGCGGATGTGCTCTGTTTTGCCGGAACAGGTATTCTCACCGGCGCAGAGTTTGAGATCGCCCTGGCCTCTGATGCCGAAAAACCGGGCTCACTGACGGAATCCCGCATCCAACAGATGCTAGGGGACTATGCCGCCAATACATCAGCGAACAATCTTATCACGAAAACCATGGCAAGCACTTATAGCGGGAGCAGGCGCATTGTAGGAGAAGAAGCGCCCTTCCTGGCAGTCTACGGCTGGAGCGCACTGGTCTTCGACGATGACGATGTACGAGGTGTCTATGTGTTGGCAGAGCCAGAGCTACTGAAAACTGATGAAAAACCGGAGGAGGATAAAGTGGCGGGGGAGGAGGAATCAGAACCGATTCAAAAGCGGGTCTTAGCCTTGCCCGGTCGTTTTGGTCGCATACTTAGGAGGGAAGCACCGCAACCTGCAACAGACGATGAGGAATTACATGTGCCTGTCAGCGAACCAGATGACAATCAGAGAGTGGATGACGGCAAAGACAGGCTAGAGGATGAGGATCAGTCTGGCGGGCTACTCAGCCGATTCCGCAAACGCATCGATACCATGCTCGATATAGTCGAAGTCAAGCCGGAGATGTTGAATACAGAACAAGATGTACCAGAAGGTGCGACGCGTTTGGTATTCGCGTATACACCCGACATCTCCTCACTTTACGGCAAAGACCTTGAACCTCAGCTACCCGTCGACTTGATCCCGCTCTGCTACCTAATCTATCGGGAACGGGTTCGTCCCGAGATGGTAAAGGCCATTCGAGATTTTACTGATAGAGGCGTTGCCATTAATCTGTTCTCGACCAGTCCTGCTGAAGAGACACTCACACTGCTTGGGGAGGGGGGATTGGCAGAGGAACAACTTCAACAACTTCAGACGATCACGGGTAGCGATTTCAGTAGTTTGGGTGCGGAGGAGCAAGTACAAGCCGTTGACGAACACGCTGTATTCGGACAGTTCTCCCCCTTACATCTGGATGCGGTCGTGCAACTGCTCAATATGGATGGGCGTTCCCCGGCGATGATAGGAGAAAAAGTGAACGATATGTCTGCCATGCGTCATGCGGATCTTTCGATTGCATCACTTAGTTCTTACCCGGCAGTGTTCAACTCGGCCGACATTGTGTTATTGAACGACTCACCCACGATTCTGTCCGGCGTGGTGGATAGGGGCCAGCGCATCGTCAATGGACTCCTTGATATCCTCAAACTGAATTTGACGCAAGTTTTTAGTACGCTGCTCTTGGTCGTAGCCGTCTTTGCCCTTGCACGTGGATTTCCCATCACCGGAGCACAATCAGGCATTGTCGCCTTTATCACTCTTGCCTTGCCGGCCCTTGGGCTTACACTTTGGGCAGATGCCGGTATCCAGCCCACCAAGAACCTCAGTCGGCTGCTGATCCGCTTTATTGCTCCGGCAGCGATCTTGATGACGGTCACAGCCTTTGTCATCTACACCTTGTTCTTAAACCAAAGTGGTCAACTGGAGTATGCGCAGGTGGGTGTGACACATGTTTTGGTGGCGATGGGCCTGGTATTGGTCCTGTTTATCAAGCCCCCGCTCTATTTCCGCCCGTGGGCGACACTCCAACTCGGCGATCTACGCCCGACCCTATTGGTATTTGTAAGCGCGTTTCTTTTCCTGGCTATCACATTTATCCCCCTGATAAGTGATTTACTCAATGTAGACCCCTTACAAGAGCCTTCCCACTATCTAATTATCGCCCAGGCAACCATCGCCTGGGCGATTGCGCTGAAATTCATCTGGTTACTCATCCCTATTGAGCGTCGTGTGATCGTGCGGGCAGATAAGGATAATGAGGTAGTTCACTGAGTTTGAGCCGGCCAGCCATCATGCAAGAAACTTATTGTCTGATGGATCTTTCAGCATTCCAGAATAAGTAGGGAATGCCTCCATGTCGGCTCCCACTGCAAAATGAAACGGGTGTGTCCTAGATGAGTTATGGGCGTGCTCATGTGCTCCGTTCTTTAGTCAGATTGTGAACAAGGTCTTCCCAGAAAGCCTTGGGGTGGGGCCAGAAGCACGATGTGTAGGATAATAATTAATAGTGAACGGTGAATAATTAACTGTTAATGTAGGATGCAGCCGAATAGTGTTTGAGTGCTGAGAACAATGTGCTTAGGACTGAGAATTCATTTCCCTGCGAGACTCGACCGTCATTCTGTCCTAAGTCTTTATCGCGTGGCGTTCATATAGAGGGGTCCCATTAACAATTAATTATTGGTTATTCGTTATCAATTACTTGGCTGATGCTTTTCGAGAAGTAGCTTTTGCAGGTTAGCCTGCTCCCAACTCGTTTAGGACACTCCCATCGTGTTGCCGGCAGCGCCAGCCGTTTCAGCACGGGACATCGTCACGGTGCTAGCGCGCGATTCCATTCCTTCTATCGACGAACCCCAGTTCGAAGCAGTCACCGCCGTCGCCGATGACATGGATGGTGACGAGCGCCCACCAGACGGCATCCGCCGGTCCGGCGATGTTGGCATGAGGCGCTGGCGTTTCGATATAGACCATGGAGGCGCCACCAAACTCCAGAACCATGATTACCAGAAATACAGTTATGTACAGGGCACTGCCCGCCCGGTTATCTCGGATCTCGTAAAGCATCCGCCTCACACCAAATGCTCGGAACAATCGTACCACCTTGAAGATACGAAAAATACGGAATATCTTCATTTGCTGACCGGGTACGCTTGCCAGCAAATCAGCCCAACCCCAGTTGCGGAAAAAGTAGTCGATATCGCCCACCGCCATGATCGCCGCTGCCAGGAGCAGACCCACAGCAAATATAGTGCCCAGCACTTCAGAAAAAGATCCAGCCTGAATGGTCTTGAATTGTATTTCCAAGAGGCGCAAGCCTTCGTTTTCCACCGTGATCAATGCCTTGATCATCAAAATGACCTCACCGGGGTATTGAATCCGGTATCTCCCCGCCAACGCGATCGATTCCAACACCAACTGCCCGAGAGAGAACTCACCGAATGTGGGCGTTCTCAACCATCTACGATTAAGGTCCTCACACGCTCGACGGATACCATCGGCATCGTTTCCCCTACCCGCATCAGCCATGGCATGGCAGTTAAATAGCGTGCGCCATTGGCAGCAAATATCTCGGCGCTTTCGGCCTCATTGCACAGATCCACCTCCATCAGAGTTTATTTCGAATACTCGTTGATCAGCTGTGCCGGTTGGTAGCGGGCTAAAAATATTTGCAGCGGCGGCCAAACCAACAGACCGATTATCTATTGTTACTCTAAGCCAAACTCAGCGTCGATTTTTGCTTCGATTCGGCTGCTGTAGCGGCGAATCGCCTCATTATCGGCGAGCATTGCCTTTGCGTCCCATTTACACTTGGCCATGGTCGGCCTGGAAATCTTGACAACATGGCTGGGTGTAAAAAGAATATCTCTTTTTTTGGCGGCCAGCAGCAAAGTCTGGTAGGCGGGTAACAGCGCCAACAGGCTGGACATCCGGTAACCTGCAGCGCCGTAAGGAAGCGCGAGGAGATAGTCCGTTGCCTCACGTAGCTCCATGACGATATCGTGTATGACCTTATATTTCCACGTTAGAGAGGCGCTTGCCAGGATGAGTGGGGTGTCACCAACCTCCTCAAGCCATGTGGCAGGCAGATAAGAAATACCACGTTCTACATCTTTTGCAAAATCTTTGATGATGTTGGTCTTCTGCAGACCGCGGCCACAGGCTTCGCAACCCTGCAACAACTGATACGATACCTCATCAGACAACCGATAGTGGTCGATGACCAATTCTGTTATCATGTGCCCAACTGTACCTGCCACAAAAAAACAGTATTGATTGTAGTCATCGACATCTTTCAGAATCGCGACATTACCCCGCCTCAGCAGCTCAGGCGTCTGCTCAGGATCTGTCATAGCGCACATGCCCTGCGCCATGGCAAGGGTCCACCGCCGTATGCTGGACCGCTCATTCTCGGGTATACGGGCGTAAAATCGGTAGAGTGGCAGACCGTGCTCCGAGCCCATGAGTTTCTGTTCAGCGTCTGTCAGCCCCGGCCAAACCAGAGCATCCCATCGGTTCAACAGGTCGGAAGCCGACGCAGGCTCGACAAGCAGTTGGCGATATTCAGCAAACCGCTGTTTTTTCCAGGAAAATGGTTGAGTGCAATCTTCGATGTTATCGACCACGCGACAGATCAAATAGGCAGCCGACATATAATAGTTTAGCGGCTCTTCTAAAAAAGACACAACCAAGGAAAATGACCGGGACACGTTGTTCATCCAGGTTTGTAGGTACTCCTTCTCTTCAGTAGCGATGCTCTCGAACAAACTCAGTTGTTGGGTTTGGTACATAGGTCTATCAGTATAGTAGGTGGGGCATCTATGACTGGAGGATATTTCTTGTGGCCGTCTAAAAATAACTTCCCGTTTTTTGCCAAATACTGGATAGAGAGGTGTCTGGCTGAGAAACCAGGACCGAATACCCGGTATCTCAAGCCAGAATCTTGTTCTTGGATACTGGATTGGCCTGTGCAGTCGCAATTTGGTTTGAAACGAGGTATGCTCAGCTTACAAACTCAGCACACCCGCAAAGGATACCCTACCCGTACCGCGCTCGTCAGTTGTCACCGTCTCTTTTGTTGGTAGGCGCTGTGGTTATGAAGTGTTCTTTGACAGGTCCTGCCCAAGCGCCAGGCAGTTACGATGCAGTCGCTACCCATATTGAACCACTTCGGACAGAGAATTCAATAACTTGCAGAACTCTTCCGGCATGTCAGGGAGCAATTCGGCAAGTTATTCTGTCCCAAGTCCTTAGGTAGGCATGGCACCACCACTACTGACGTCGCGAACGAAGTCATTTGCAGGGTGAGTACCAAGCTTGACGGGGGTCTGTGATGGGGTAAAAGATTTCTGGTTATGGGCCCATTCTGTGCTACAATTTCGCCAGCAACGAGGCGTCCTTCTGGCTGGGACGCCTTATCTTTTTCGGGAACCTGCCATCTCATCTCTTCTAGCCTTGGAAACATCTCATCATGTATCTTCTCGAACGCATCAACGCCATGGTCCGCGAGTACGGAAAGGCCGTTGGCGACAGTATTGTCAACGTCGATTATTTGCTCAATCATCGTATTGATTACACCTTCAGTGCCTATGCCGGCACCCTGCTGGCACGCGCCGTACGCGATCAACATATCGACGTCATCCTCACGGCCGAGGCATCGGGCATTAGCGTGGCCGTATTCACAGCGATGACTATCAATAACGAACAGTGGCCACATCCTGCCTCGGTGGTCTTCGCAAAAAAAAGCAAGCCGATTACATTGCCCGAAGGAGGGTATCATGTCGTCGATTCTTACAGCCGCACCAAGAACAAGCCGGTCAAGCTCTACCTGGGCAGCCACGTGATTCCGGCAGAGGCACATGTTTTTATTGTCGATGACTTCCTGGCACAAGGGACAACCCTGGCCGCGCTCGGGGATCTGGTGCAGATGGCAGATGCCGAAATCGCAGCTTTTGGGGTCGTTTTAGAAAAAACATTTGAAACGGGTAGAGAGGAAGCGGAGCGCTTTAATGCACCGCTCTATTCGCTGGTGAAAGTCACTAGCCTTGAGGGTGGAACGATCCATCTGGCGCCTCCAAGTCTATCGTAATGTCTGCGGACAGAATAACTTACAGAATTGACTCTTAATTGAGCGGTGTCGTTCTGCAAGTTATTGATTTTTCGGCCTGAGCGCGCGGCGGTAATCAGTTCGCTTGGCCACAGTGCAACATGATTGTCGATGTACAGATAGCGATTTTCTCTCGCCCGCCCTCCTCTGTTTGACAGCATAGTGGGATGCCCGTTATACTCCGCAGACATTTTTATCAAACTTTTTAGAAAAATACCTATCTGGTGGATGACTGACGGAAAATAAACCGGTTCAAGGCGTGCACATAACGTAGAGCCGCTTGTAATGCCGCAGCGGAACAACGTTGTCTACCTTTTTGAATCTTGAATACCATGTACTCGATTGATTGTTAGATCGACTGATTCATCGAGGTCCGCCAGAAAGCAGGAGGCAACACCATGCGAGTCCTATTTGTCGAAAAGCAACTCGACTACGAACCCCAGGGCATTATGCAACTCTCTTCGGTGCTCAAGGAAGCGGGTCATGATACGGCCTTGACCATCGCCGCCCAAGAAAATTCTGTTGAATTTGCCTACGACTATCAGCCAGATATCTTGGCATACAGCGTGATGACCGGCTCTCAGGGCTATTATTTTGATCTGAACCGCCAGATAAGAGAACGGATCAATGGCAAGGGCGTCTTTTCCGCTTTTGGCGGCCCACATCCCACCTTTTTTCCAGAGATGATCGATGAGCCTGGCGTGGATGGACTGTGTGTCGGCGAAGGTGAGGGGCCTATTGTGGATTTGGCCAATGCGCTTGGTAATGGTGGGCTTAAACCCGATATCCCCAACTGGTGGTTTAAGCTCGACGGTGAGGTGATCAAAAACCCGGTTCGCCCTCTAATCCGTTCGTTAGGTGATCTGCCCCGTCCCGACCGCCACATGGTCTACGACAAGCATGAATACATGAGTGCGGCGCCGGTCAAACACTTTATGGGATCCCGTGGTTGTCCTTACCAGTGCACCTACTGCTTCAACCACGCCTATTACCAGTTGTATAAGAAAGAGCGTCGTGGCTCCCAGCGCCCGGTCGATACAATCATCGATGAAGTAAACTGGGTGCGTGAAAATTGGCCATTGGAAAATGTGGTCTTCATTGACGATCTATTTATCATCTTCGATGATTGGCTGGAAGAGTTTGCCGATAAATGGCCGAAGCAAGTGGGATTGCCCTTCTTCTGCAATGTTCGTGCCGATCTCTTGGTCAAGGGCCCGCACAAGGTCGAGCTGTTACAGAGGGCCGGGTGTGGTACCGTCAGCATGGGTGTCGAATCCGCCAATGACCGTATCCGCTTGAAGTTGCTCAAGCGAAAGATGACCAACGAGCAGATGATTCAGGCGGGCAACATGGTGCGTGATGCGGGCATGCATATTACCTCCACCAACATCCTTGGCCTGCCCACCAGCACACTGGAGGATGATCTGGCTACCATGCGGCTGAATGCCGACGCCCGCATCTCCTACGCCCACGCTTTCATTTTCCAACCCTACCCCGGCACTGAACTCGGCCAGTATGCCCAAGACCATGATTTCATGGTAGGCACCTTCGACGATATCCCCACTATTGCCTGGGATCGCTCCATTCTCGTGCGCGAAGATGAGAACGAAACCAAACAGGTCGAACATCTGCAACGCTGGTTTGCGATTGGTGCCGAATATGCGTGGATGGAGCCCCTAATCCGCGTGATGATTAAGGCGCCTCACAACGTTGTCACCGACAATATCTATTGGCTCATTCACAAACTTTGGAAAGGCAGAGCCATCAGCAGCCGCGTGCACCCTACCAAATTCAATGTCCGCAATCTCTGGAACGCCGCCAGCCACTTCTTCCGAATGGATGCCTAGTTACGGTCCACAAAAACATCGACACTCTATATCTACTGAGATTGGAGATCGGTAACTAGATAAGTGTCTTCATACGCAACATACGATCGCCGAGGCTTTCCAGAGCTTCGGCGATTTCTGGTTTATTCTCTTTTAGCAATTGCGCCACCGATTTATTCAAAACCGAAAAGAAGGTGCCATCGACACGGGACAGGTTGAGGGAAACGAGTTGTTCTAGTTCTTGGTCATCTTTGGCTTTTAGTAATTGGCGAATCAGTTCGAGTGCTTCTTGGTTGGTCATAGTTTTCCTGGGACCCCAAATGTTGAATTCGGCAAATGCCGGCGGATAAGCCGTGCGGGGCGCCATTCTAGCAGCAGTATCAGATTTTTCCAAACAACGCGGGATGGCCTGTTTTTTCGTCCTGGCCCTGACAGCGTGCTATAATCTTCCGCATGTCATCTCAACGTGCTGCGGTATCAACCGCTGCTCGTCATCTGCTGCTCTTGCTGCTTTTGACATTGCCGGTGTGGGTGCCGTTGACGCGACCGGGGTTGCCGGCCTGGCAGGTGGGGCCGCTGCCGGTGCTGAATTTGCACGCCATCGAAAGGGGTGAGCCGCCAAATGTAGCCACAACCCCCGACCGCTGGCGCAGCGATGGATCGTTCATCTACACCATCGCCGGATGCGCGCGCACCCTTGGCATCGACGCCGTTATTGCCATGAAATGGAGCATGATACTGGCGATAATGGTGCTGGCTCTCGCTATGTTTGGCTGGGGGACGCGTGTAGGCGGCTATGGCGCCGGCCTGTTGAGCGCGACATTGGCGATTTATGTGCCCGCGCTCTTGAGTACACTCTATCGTTCGGGAGATTTGATCGCTATTTGGGTGGCGGCTGGCGTTGCCATCACAGGATACGGGCTGAATCAGGACAAACGTTGGGGTTTGGTAGCTGCCGGATTGGGAACTTTGCTCGCTACTGCATCAGCGCCTGGTTTAGGACTGTGGGTGGTGGCAGCACTGCTGCTCATGTCTCTGCTGCGGCGGCAATGGATCGGTGCCGGGTTCTTGCTGGCAGGGGGTTTGCTTGGCGTGCTGGTAAACGCACCCTGGTCTCGACCTGTGGCTGCTGGTTCACAAACATCTGGTGTTTTACTCTACCAACTGATCGAGCCAGGTTGGTTGTGGGATGTCAATACCTTGGGGCGGGATAGCGAGCCCATCATCTCGCTTGGTTTGGCTCTACTGGCGCTACTCATCCTCTCTGCCTGGGCTTTGTTTGTCGACACGGATGCCAAAGTAAATGACCCCAAAACCGATTATGAAGAAGTCTCTTTTCGTAGTCTCTGGCTGGCAACCCTGCTACCCGGCCTGTTGTTGGTGATTGCCAGCCTGGATTTTATCGCCTCTCGCCTCGCTCTCATTCAAGCGACTGTAGACACGCCCTGGTTACTACTTCTGATTGCCGTTCCCTTCCTGGCAGTGGCAGCAGGATCGGTATTAGATATCATGCCTGGCCTGCGACAGACACCTCTTTGGGCAGCATTGATCATTTTGGCCGTACTCAACGCCGGCCCCGCCCTTTCGCCAACGTTCGAAACCCACGATATCCCCACGCATGTCACCGCAACATTTGGCGACAATCAGGTACATCTGCTTCGACTTGAGCCCGAAGGTACGCTCGAACCGGGGACGACCACCCAACTGCGCGCTGAATGGATGGCGCTCACACCACCTGATTTCGATTTCAATATATTCTTGCATGTGATCGACGCTGCAGGGAACACCGTCACCCAACTAGACGTCCAACCTCAAGACGGAGCCAGACCCCTCACTTCCTGGCAGCCGGGCGAGATCATCCCTGACACCTACGAACTAACGATCCCGACCGAAGCTTTTTCCGACTTACACCTACGCCTGGGTCTCTACAACTGGCAGACCCTCGACCGCCTGGCTACTGGCGACACAGATGCCTACGAGCTAGCCTACTAAAACGAAGCCTTAATTTTACTTAAACCGACCCGTTTTCGCACTACACAACATGTACGACGCTCCATGACCCGCTTCTACCGCTCCCCCTCCTTCTGGGTAGCCACCCTCCTCACGATATTCGCCATAGCGCCGCTGTTACGCCCGGGCTACTTTTGGGCTGCGCACGACGCCCGACATGACATCTTTTTCATCCTCCAATACAACATCACCTGGGAGGAAGGTGTGCTGTTTCCGCGCTGGTCACCCGACTGGGCCTTCGGCTATGGCTATCCATTCTTCAACCTGGTGGCGCCAGGTGGGACTTTCCTGGGCACGGTGTTCTATCGCCTGCTCCCTTTGAGCCTACAAGCCTCTGTCAAATCCACATTTATCCTCACTATTCTGCTCAGCGCCTGGGGCATGTGGTTCTTTGTACGCGACTGGCTAGGTGAACGGGCGGCCCTGGTCGCTGCTGTTGCCTATGTTTATGTACCCTACCATCTTTTTGATATCTACGTGCGCGCGGCAATGGGCGAGGCCCTGGCCTTGGCCTTGATCCCCTTCGCTTTGTGGGCTGTGAGGCGTGCCACCCTGCGGCCCGGCATTGGCGCGGTGATCGCCGTAGCCCTGACCTACGCTGCCATACACCTGAGCCATAATTTTGTCGCCCTCATGTCGACACCATTGCTGGCTATGTTTGCCGTAGTGCTAGCCGCCGGGCAAGCTTGGCAGTCAGAAGGATGGCGCCAACGCCTGATTGACTGGTTCAAAGCGGTGCTGCCGGCAGGCTTTGGCATGGCCTTGGGTCTTGCCCTTGCAGCTTTTTTCGTCTTCCCGGCTTTGCTCGAATTTCAGTACGTGCGCTCAGACCAGTGGTATGGTGGCTATTACGATTTTCACGATCATTTTGTCTATCTCGCCCAGTTGTTCGATCCCCGTTGGGGTTTCGGTATCAGTGTGCCCGGTGCAGATGATCCGATCAGTTATCAGCTTGGCCTGGTGTTGTTTATTCTGGCAGCTCTGGCCTTATGGACGGTCTTGCGTCGCGGTAGCAAACAGCGTTTGGAAATCGGGTTCTGGTGGCTGGTACTATTAGTCGGGACCTGGCTGACGACCGAGACTGCCACTTGGGCTTGGGATCACATACCCCTGGTCTCTTCAGCACAATTCCCTTGGCGGTATCTGGCATTGCCTGCGGTGGCATTGGCTGCGCTAGCGCCTGCCGCTCTCATCGGCGATGGTGTCCCGGATGATGATACGCGGGCAGAGAAGTGGTTCGCTCCCTTGCTGCTGTCGGGGCTGATTATCCTGGGCAGCGCCGCCTACCTGCGGGTCGAGATCCCTCCAGAACCGCCCGGAGGCGCGACCCTGGCCGGACTCATGGAATTCGAACGCAGTTCCGATGAGATGACAGGCATGACCTCCGCCTCCCAAGAGATCGCAACCTGGTCGCCTCTGGCAGATCTACATGTCGCCGGTAGGCCCGTAGAGAACCAGGTCGACTATGGAAGACTGAAAGGTAACAAACAACTGGCTGTCGATGTACGCGAGCATAGGGTCGACAGCGAGCTGGTCTGGGTTCACGCCGAAGGGGAGGGACAACGTGTGCCCTTCTACCGGCAGTGGTTTCCAGGTTGGACGGCTACCATCCTGGACCCAGACACCGAAACCGTTCTTGACCAATTTGACCTGACGCCTGACGATACCTATGCTCCCTATGGCCTACTCGATGTGCCCGTACCGCCAGGAGATCACCTGCTGAGAATCAGTTTCGAGAATACGCCCATCCGCGTAATAAGCGTGGTGATATCCTTACTTGCAGTCGCCGCCATCCTTGCTCTAGTAACCTGGAGCGTTTTTAGAAATCAAAAGGCAAAAAGCAAAAGCTAAAAGGCAAAAGTACGACACGCAGCCGCCTTTCATTTTTGCCCTTTGCCTTTACACTTTTGACTTATCATGCGCCGCTCACCCTTGATCCTGCTGTTAGCGTTGACGATCTTCGCATGGGCGCCCCTACTCGCCCCGGGATATTTTTTGCGCGCGCATGACGCCAAACATACTCTGTTCTGGCTGGTGGAATTCGATAATGCCATTCAAGATGGTTTTCTGTGGCCACGTTGGGCGGCTGAACACGCCATTGGTTACGGCTATCCCATCTGGATATTTTACGCGCCCCTGGCATACTACGTGGCAGAGGCATTCCATCTCCTGGGCTTGAGTGTCGTCGCTGCCATCAAACTCACCTGGGCGTTGGCAATGATTCTGTCCGGCGTGACCATGTATCGTTTCGTCAAGCGCCTGTGGGGGACCGGCCCTGCTTTTATCACCGGGCTCCTTTACGTTTATGCACCCTATCACTTGGTCAACATTTATGTGCGTGCATCCCTGGCCGAGTTCTTCGCCTATGCGCTCTTTCCTTGGGTGCTCCACACCTTTTGGGATCTACTAGAACAAGGTGGAACACGGCGTATTGCTGTGGCGGGTATCAGCTTTGGTCTGTTGCTCCTAACCCACAGTGTTACCATTGTGATCTTTCCACCGATCTTGGCACTGCTCATAGCTTTTTGGCTGATATTACGCTGGCGACATGCTAAACACCTACCTTGGAAGCTGACACTATCGGCTCTGGCCGCAGGCCTATTGGGTATCGCACTCTCTGCCCTCTTCCTGCTCCCTGCCATGTTCGAGGGGCAATACATCGCACAGGATCAATGGATCACCAACACCTACAATTACCTCGATCAGTACATCTACCCCTACCAGTTTTTTGATTTCGCCTGGGGATATGGGTTTTCACAGGCAGGACCTGATGATGGCATGAGCATGCAGATCGGCGTCTGGTTGATCGTTCTTGGGATCGCAGCACTGCCCTTGCTGTGGCGTTACCGTCCCAGGTTTGGAGGAACCCTGCTGGGATTCGCTTTGGCTGCAACATTTAGCCTTATCCCGCTACTCGCCATCAGCCAGTCCCTATGGACGGCCTTCCCACCCCTGGCCTTGGTTCAGTTTCCTTTTCGGTTTCTAGCACCTTTGGTGCTCTTTCTATCGCTCATAGCTGCCGGTGTGGTCGCCGCCCTCATGCAACATCATGAGGGACGTAAGGATGGATCGCCAGTGGAACAAACCTTGAGACCGGTACTGCTGACACTGGGCATTGCCATCGTATTCGCCTCCTATCCATACACCAAGCCGGAGCACACCCCTGTCACGGAACGAGATCAAAGCGAGTTGGCCATCATCGATTTCGAGACGACCTTCACGGATATGAGGGGGCGCACTGCCTGGGCAGAGAGTATACCAGAAGACAGCCCTAAAATAGCTGCCTATTTCGCAGACGAAGCCTTGCCGCTAGCGACACTCATTGACGGACAGGGCACTGTCGAAACCCTAAATCATGGCGCCGGTTCTGAACGCGTCTCGGTCAATGCAGCTAGCCCGGTAACTTTACAATTCTACACCTACTGGTATCCTGGATGGTATGGTACGATCGATGATAAACGCGTCGATATCCGTTATGAAGGAGAATTGGCGCTCATCACCCTGGACGTCCCCGCCGGCGATCATGAAGTCGCCATTCGCCTGGGCAGCACCCCATTACGAACCATTGCCATGTTGATTTCGGTACTGGCGCTGATAGTGTTGATTCTTCTCTTTCTCTTGAAACCCTTACAGGCACGCACTCAGACGACCCTCTGATAGATGCATAACTGCTGAGATTCCATCCTGAACGCAGTGATGGATCTCCGCCATGAATAGTCGAGATTCTTCACCTTTGACTCACCCCAAACTGACCACCCCTTATTCTTGTGACGCCTGAAACTCCAAAACACCGCCAGTGCCCCAACTGCGGCGCCGCAGTCAGCCGTGAAGCGGACGACTGCCTAATGTGCGGCTACGACCTGGATAGCCCCAAACGCCGGCGGCGACCACCCATCGCCGATTTCGTGCTAGCGGCCGGAATTCTGGTCATTATCATTTTTTGGTGGCGTTGGGATAGTGACCAACGCGCCATCGCCCTCACCCCCACTGTCACCCTCACCGCCACGTTGACACCCACCGCCACTGTCACCGGCACTACCACGCCGACGCCAACGTTAACGCCGACACCCACCCTAACGCCGACACCCATCTTCTACACTGTTGTATCGGGTGACACTTACTTTGGGATAGCAGGTAATTTCGACATTTCTGTTCTATCGTTGTTGCAGGCTAATAGCTTGTCAGAAGATGCCTTTCTGCGCGTGAACCAGGTCCTCGAGATACCCAGACCCACCCCCGCGCCTTATGTCCCACCAACGGCCACGCCAACCCCGGCCAGTGGCCAGATCAACTATCGGGTACAGCGCGGCGACACACTCAATGCTATCGCTATCCGATTTCAGGTTGATGTCGGCGAGATTGTCGCCAACAATGACATCGCAGATCCCGACAATTTGGCCCGTGGCACTGTACTTGTGATCCCTCTGGGGCCGGAAATCGAACAGGCAGTAGAAGTAACGCCAACACCTACGCCCGGATATTCGGCGCCGCACATCATTGGACCTCCAGACGGTAGCGACTTCCCTATCATACCACCACCCCTTTTGCGCTGGGTCTCAGTGGGCTTACTGGCCGACGATGTGTGGTATGAAGTCGTATTGGACTACGCCGACAGATCACTCTCCGATCCCTCACCACTGCTGACCAAGGGCACCAGTTTGCGACTCGACTCTGAGTTAACACCCCCTACCAGCGCTACTGTCTCGGACATCCTCTGGCACGTGCGCCTTGTACAGGTTTTGGAAGATGGCGTGATCGTAGCGGTGAGCCCGTCAACAACCATTCGGCGCTTGACTTGGCATTAATTGACGTTTGGCATGAAACTGAACTCTGTATCCTGAATCCGTGACGGATAATTATCCGGTGGGAAGGACAAGGTCAAGGATAAAGATTATGAGTGAAAATGGGGTGGCGAGATCATTCCAAACCGATTCAGGATCGAATCAGGCGGCATG
>PIVW01000877.1 GCA_003353825.1 Chloroflexota bacterium | reverse complement strand
AAGGTCGTTTAAACACCATGGTCGGAGCCGATGACGCGGTGTTCGAAGAGGTCAAGCCGGTACTGGAGGCTTTTTGCGAGAATATTTTTCATGTCGGCGGTCAAGGTGCCGGTCACAAGGTCAAGCTGGTCAATAATTTCCTGGCCATGAGCCAGGCAGAAATGACTGCCGAGGCACTTTGCGCCTGCGCAGCTACCGGTGTCGACCCGCGCAAGTTTTACGAGGTCCTCAGTGCAGGCGGCGTCAACAGCCCGGTTTTTCAGATGATCGTGAGTAATGCGCTGGAAGGTGATTATTCCGGATTGAAATTCAGCCTGGCCAACGGAGAAAAGGACGTTCGCTACTACAACCGCATGACCGAGGCTGCCGGCTTGACCAATGCCCTGGGGCGAAACCTGCATCATTCATTCGTTCAGGGGCTCAAGCTTGGATTTGAAGAAAGTTATGTAGGGTCCCTGATCGAGGCCCAGGCAAAACTGAACAAGGTAGAGATCATTGATAATTAATCCGAGCGTGGGGAACTGAGGGGCACCCCGACTATGCACATATGAAAGGTGTGAGCGCTCTATTTACATCCCGCATGTCCCGCGAATATTGAGAGGAGAGTAGTAATGACTAAACAACCAGCAAGACAGATAGTAAAACGCAAGCCCATGCGCCGGGCGTTAACTGCTGTTGCATCGGCGGTATTGGCTGCAACCGTGATCCAGACTCCGGTGTCTGCCGGCAGCAAGGATCCCATTGTCATCGGTATCACGTCAGATGCCAGTGGTCAGTACGCCAATAGTGGTGCTTCCGACCGACGCGGTATGTTGATGGCTATAGCCGAATTCAACGCCAAAGGTGGTGTGCTCGGACGCAAGATCGAATATATACACATCGATACAGAGACTACCCCGGCCACCGGTAGTCGCGTGGCTGAGCGCCTGATTACTCGCGACAAGGTAGGATTTATGGTCGGTGCGGTCAGTTCGGGTGTGGCCAACGCGATTTCACAGGTGGCGCAGAAGAATGGTGTGATTTACCTCAACACCAATTCCAGTTCGCCAACCGAATCAGGCAAGAACTGTCATCGTGTCAAGTTCGTCTGGGACGGTAACGGCGCCAATTTTGCCCAGGCCGCAGTAGCCAACGCGATGAGCGCCTATGGTGACAAGTGGCAGTTGATCACCAACGATTACGTCTGGGGTCATAACACAGCCAAGGCCACAAAGGCTCTGGTAACCAAGGCCGGTGGAAAAATCATCGATGAAATCCTGGTCCCCCAGGGCACTCGCGACTTTTCTTCTGCCCTGTTGAAAATCCAGCAGGACAAGCCACAGGTAGTGGCCGCTGCTGTGGGTGGTGATGATCAAAAGGCTTTGCGTCAACAGGTTGCCCAGCTGGGCATGGGTCAAAATCCCGCGTGGATCAATAACCAGCAGGACTGGCCGGATGTATATGGTCTTCCGCTTGAAAACCTGTTTGGTGTGTTCGGCACTACCTGGTACTACCATCTGGATCTGCCCGGCGTGAAAGACTTCGTTGCCAGATACCAGGCAATGTATCCCGACACCAAGATGAAAGTACCTGGTAACGTTTTCTATAACGGTTACATGGCAACGCATTCGCTGTTGGGTGCAATCGAGGCGGCTGGCACTACCAATAATCATGCCGGCGTCAAGCATCTCGAACAGCTTATAGTCTCCGCCAAAGACCGGATGCAGCACTACGATGCGTGGATGAACCCGAAAACGCATCAGATACAGAAGACCG
>PIVW01000306.1 GCA_003353825.1 Chloroflexota bacterium | reverse complement strand
TTGATAGCGTTCGCCAAAGCTGCGATTGACCTCGTGTATCCACTCAGGTACATCTCCTTCATCTGCGACACAAACGATCTCGAGGTCTGGGTGCGCCTCCAGCAAGGGCGCATAGCTACGCTGGTGTCGCACGCAGCTGAGAAGGCAAACGCCAATTTTGTTAGCTGCCACGTTCCACCTCCAGTGGGAGTACATCCCTGAGCATCTCGCTGATCTCGACCGGTCTGTCTTCCTCCCACGAGCGCCGTGCCGCTAAGGCTGCTGCCAGCGCCCGTATGCCATCTTCACCACTTACTGGGGCCGGACCCCCGTCTTGTAAATAATTAATGAATGCCAGGTTCTGATGGTAGAAAGCATCGGGGGAGACTTCGGCGGTGGGCTCGATGCCGCTGCTGTGAAAGAGCAGGCCATCATCCATGGTGCTGTGCGTGGCGCGCCCGCCGTCACCGATCAGTTCTGTGGTGCGGTAGTGAGATTCTCGTGTGGGCAGGGCATAGCTGGTCTCGAGCAGGGCCATAGCCCCCCCCTCACAACGTACCATCAAACGAAAATCCTGCTGTGTTTCCAATTTGGGGCTGGAAACGCGATGGGCCAGGGTGTAAACACTCTTGATGGGATCGTCTAGAAGCCAGGCTGCTAAATCGAGTGTGTGAACGCCATTGTGAAGGATATGACCACCGGAAAACTGCGGCCAGATCTGCCAGATACGCCACCCACCCCAGAAGATGCCGTGATTCCAAACTGTGTGCAAATAGACCGGTCTCCCCACGTCACCTCGTTCCACGATCGTTTTCATACCTTGGTTGATAGGTAGATATCGGCCTGTTTGCCCGACCATCAGTTTGACCCCATGCTGTTTGCCAGCTCGAACGATAGCTTGAGCATCGTTCAGATTCAGAGCCATGGGCTTTTCGAGAAGGATGTGCTTGCCGGCGGCAGCGGCTGCTTCTGATATCTGGCGATGGCTTTCATTGCCGGTGAGAATGGCAACAGCGTCGACATCGGCGCGCCCCAGCACAGCTCTGTAGTCACTGTAGATATCGGGGATATCATAGGTCGCCGCCAACTGTTTGGCTTTGGACAGCGTTCGGTTCACCGCTGCAACCACTTGCGCACCCGCTATCCGTACAAAAGCTTCTGTATGGGCTGGAGCAATCAGGCCGCAGCCGATTATGGCGATTCGTATCATTACAACTATCCTAATTCAAATGAATTCAACAGGATTTCGTGGGGACTTAGAAATTCACGTGTTGTATATTGCGCGTTACGTGGTATTGTGGTAACGAAACATGCCTTTCTAGTAGGAACGACGCAAATTCCGAAAGCGCCTAAAATGCCAACTCTGTCGCGAAATTCGTGTGCTCTTTCAACTGAAACGCATAGGGTGAAACATGAAGATCGTCAGGCCACGCAACACGTATCACGCATCACGAAATTGGGTCTTGACAGGCACACTGCGATCACCTATACTGGCAATAAGTATCAGACGTCAGACATCTGACGGCAGATGTTTAACTCCATTGTATCAGAAACTTTGTAACTGTCAATCACTTTTTTATGTCACCGCTGTCATGAAGTGTTCGGGGACACTATTGACAGCTCTTACAGGAGTCGTTGATGAACCGTATATCTACCTACGCATACCGCTACCAGAACAGCGAGGATCATTATTGGGGAGGGAGCGGCTGCAATTCAGAAGGTAGATTCTACATCATATTTTCGGATCTGATTGCCTCGACAATCGACATCACCTGAAGGTGCTTCACGTGTAGGCACATTTATTTTTTGCCACCAACATCAGGCGTTACAACTGCTCATCCCTTCTAGTCATCGTAGAAACCATAAGACGTTAACGCCGCACACACAATTCAAACCAGGAGGTGAGTTCAGGGCATTCAAACCAGTGCAGATCGTTCGTATACCGATTCTATTGTTTCACTACTCTTTCAGTTCACGTCATTCAAGGAGAGCATGATGCTGAAGAAGATTTTACCTCTAGCTGTATTGCTGTTACTCGCTGTTGCCGTCGCTGCTTGTGGAGCTCCACAAGTTATCGAAAAAGAAGTCGAAAAGAAAGTTACGGTCATTGTTGAGTCTGTTCAGGAAGTTGAAAAGGAAGTTGAGGTGGTCGTCACCGCAACGCCAGAGGCTGTCGAACAGGTCATTATCGGCGGTTTCGATGTCGGCCCAGGTGGCGCACCCCAGGCAGTACTCTACATGAGTGGCGCCGGTCATATCTGGTATTCCAAGATGTTCACGCCTTTGGTGAAGATGGCGTCTGACTATTCTGAATTCGTCCTCGGCGCTGGTCTGGCCATGAGTTGGGAACCAAACGAGGACTTCACCGAATGGACTTTCAAGCTACGGGAGGGCGTACAATGGCATGATGGCGAACCTCTCACCGCCCAGGATCTCAAATTCACCATCGAGCTTGTCGAGCATCCCGAATCATCTGCGACATTCCCAGTTTCGCGATTCGCCGGTAGCATTGCTGGTATGGATGAATACAAGGCCGGTGAGGCTGACGAAATCGTCGGTGTTATTGCTGAAGACGATACGACCCTGAAGATCCAACTAACCCAACCGAACCCCCGCCTCTTCGCCGAGGTGAACTGGTTCTACGCTCTGCCAGAGCATGCAGTCGATTTCGCTCCTGCCGAACTTGATACAACAGATTGGTGGTGGGAACGGCCAGTTGGTTCGGGGCCCTTCAAGTTCAGCGCTTACGAGCGAGACCAATTCATGGAGTTGGTGCCCAACGAGTTTTACTGGGAGGGCGCGCCCAAGCTGGATAAGCTGATCAATCGCTACTTTGTCGACGAGACCGCTGCCGTTCTGGCCCTGTCTAGCGGCGACATTGATTTCACCTACATCAGCGCCGATGTCGCCACCCGTTTCGAGGACGACGAACGCTACGATGTCTTCTCCGGTCCCAGTTTTGTCACCAACGTCTACAACTACGGTTACAGCAGCAACCCCGATGTCTGGAATGACAAGCGCGTGCGCCAGGCTGTTATGTACGGCGTCGATCGTGCATCAATCATCAGTGATGTATTTGGCGGCACCGCCATGGCAGCACCCTGCCACGATCCCTATCCGACCTATTGGCCCGAAGATGCCAATTACTACGAATTCGATCCGGCCAAGGCCCAGGAATTACTGGCCGAAGCCGCGGCGGATGGTGTTGATGTCTCCGGACTCGAGTTTGAAATTCCCACGTATTATACTTCTCAACTCGCCAAAGACATCCTCACGGTGCAACAGGCCAATCTCGCCGATGTCGGCATGACCGTCATCCCCACCTTCCTGGACGTGATCACCTGGCGCCAAGTTGTGAACAATGACAAAGTCTTCGACATTGCTTATCGCGGAAATGGTGCCGGCCCTCTGGCATATCAGATGGATACCTTCTATCAGTCTGAGGACAACTTCTTCGGCCTGAATGATCCTGAGTATGACGTGTTGCTGGGCGACATGAACTCTGCTGAAGGCTTCGAGGATTACAAGACAGCTCGTACAGCCCTCTGTGCCTACCAGAATGAGCAAGCCACGTACGGTTACTGGTGGGTTTCGACCCGCTATGGCGTAGCCAGTTCGGAGCTGGAAGACTTCTACTTCTTCCCCGCTCCTGGTGGCGGACCCTACGTCGACAACTCCCATCTCTGGAGTGTCGGCCAATAATCGTCGTCTGATACTTATGCAGGGGCGGATGATTCCGCCCCTGCATGTTTCTCAACATATGATTGCAACATGCAATATGCCATCCGTCGTACCCTCATCAACATTCCGGTTCTACTTGCCGCGACTATAGTCATCTTCATCCTGGTTAATCTAGCGCCCGGAGATCCCCTTGACTTCTACGTCAATGATGAGATGGGCGTCACGCGTGAAGATTTGGCACACCTCGAAGAGCGGTTTGGGCTAAACGACCCTATGGTTGTGCGCTATGTGAAATGGTTGGGGGCTACCCTTCAAGGCGATTTAGGTTTCCGTTTTAAGAACGGTGATGATGTGGCCGAGGTGCTGATAGAGCGTTTGCAGCGTACCCTGCTTCTGATGGGGACAGCTCTGCTAATCGGAGTTGTCGTCGGTATCTCCCTGGGGGTGCTGACAGGATTGAAACAATATTCGGTGTGGGACTTTTCTTTTACTACGTGTTCTTTTATTGGGATATCCATGCCCGCATTTATTGCGGGCATATTCGGTCTTTATATTTTTTCTGTGAAACTGGGTTGGTTTCCCTCAGGCGGTATGCGCACTATTGGCCAACCGCAGAGCTTTGGCGACCTCCTGAAACATTTGGTTTTGCCGGCAGGAACCCTCTCCATATTCTATGCCGCCACATTTATGCGCTATCAGCGTTTCTCGATTCTGGAGGTCAAGCGCGCGGATTACATCCGAACCGCCCAGGCAAAAGGTCTCAAAACTCGCGTCATCACCTGGCGTCACACATTGCGAAATGCCATTTTGCCCTTGGTTACGGTCATCGGCCTCAGCGTCCCCACCCTTGTAGCCGGAGCCTTGTTCATCGAGACCATTTACAGCTGGCCGGGCATGGGTTCTCTATTTGTCGATGCGGTATCTGCCCGAGATTATCCCATGGTCATGGGCATCATGCTCGTTTCTGCCATTGTCGTACTTCTAGCCAATCTGCTCACCGATCTGACTTACGGCGTTGTCGATCCACGTATTCGCTATGAATAGAACTCGACCCTCTTGTGATGGAGCAATCCATAGAGCTGTAGACCGGGAACCCTGTAAACCTGTAGACCAGGACAAACTTCGCCTGCTGGAGTCGGCCTGGTTTTCCAGTGTACCGGTCTACCAATCTACTGGTCTACCGGCGACAGGCCTACAATCATCACGAACTGCCACATCTTGGATCTAGGACAGAGAATTTCGATGACATATGACAGCGCAACTACCCTGACAATTGATCCAAGCAGTTACAGCGAGGAGGAGAGAACCAAGCCGGTCTCGCCCTCGAAAAAGGCGTGGCAGCGTTTCAGGCGTCACCCTTTGGCCGTGGGCGGCTTGATTCTGTTTACGATCATATTGCTATTGGCCGTTTTTGCACCCGTTCTCGATCGTTACCCCCCCAACGAGCTCAATCTCCCAGATAAATTCCAGCCCCCCAGCGCCGAACACTGGTTTGGTACCGACCGCGTGGGCCGTGATATCTGGAGTCGGACTTTACATGGCGGTCGGGTGTCGTTGGCGGTCGGGTTTAGCGCTGCGCTTGTGTCGATGACCATCGGCGTTTTTCTGGGCGCCTTGGCCGGCTACTATGGTGGTGTGGTAGACAACGCTATCATGCGCTTCACAGATGTGATCATGACCTTTCCTCGTGTGGTGGTGATGCTGGTTGTCGCCACATTTATCGGCCAAAATATGGTCAATGTGATCCTCCTCATCGGCCTGTTCAGTTGGATGGGTACGGCGCGCATCGTGCGCGGGCAGGTTCTATCTTTGCGTGAGGAGCAATTTGTAATGGCAGCACGCTCTTTGGGAGCCACAGATAGAACCCTCATTAGTTCGCACGTCTTGCCAATGGTGATCGCACCTCTGCTAGCAACGCTTACATTTGCAATTAATGGGGCGATTTTGCTTGAAGCCGGTCTCAGTTTTCTTGGCGTGGGCATCCCTCCGCCCACCTCTAGTTGGGGGAATATGCTGGAAACTGCCCGCAGCCTGGACATCCTGCAAGATGGACCCTGGATGTGGGTTTTTCCGGCGGTATTCATCCTCCTCACAATCCTCAGTATCAACTTCATTGGCGATGGCCTGCGCGACGCTCTCGATCCAAAACACATTGTTTAGTATGAGCCACTTACTCGATGTCAGAAACCTCGTAACCAGATTTGATACCGAAGTCGGCGTAGTTCATGCAGTGAACGGCATTTCATATACGCTGGATGCCGGTCAGTCGATGGCTATTGTGGGGGAGAGTGGTTCGGGTAAGTCGGTGGGCGTGCTCTCGATTATGGGGTTGATCCCTATGCCGCCGGGACGTATCGAGGGCGGCGAGGTTAGGTTCCAAGATCGGGATATGCTCAAACTATCAGCAGAAGAGGTGCGCAAAATCCGGGGAAATGACATCGCTTTGATCTTCCAAGACCCCATGACCTCACTCAATCCGGTGCTTAATATCGATATCCAGATCACAGAGGCGCTGGAAGAACATCAGGGGATGAGTCGGGCGCAGGCGCGAGAAAAGGCGGTGGAGATGATGAAACTGGTGGGGATTCCCAACGCAGCCGATCGCTTAAAGGATTATCCACATCAGTTTTCTGGCGGCCAGCGCCAGCGTATTGGCATCGCCATGGCCCTGGCCTGCAACCCTGCCTTACTCATCGCCGACGAACCGACCACCGCTCTGGATGTGACAATTCAAGCGCAGATCACCGAATTGGTGGTCAGATTGCAACAAGAGTTGGGCATGGCGATCATCTGGATCACCCATGACTTGGGTGTGGTGGCCGGTCTGGTCGAAAAAGTGGCTGTGATGTACTCAGGCTTTATCGTCGAGATGGCCAATGTCAGCGATCTGTACAAGAAAACGAGCCATCCTTACACCCTCGGCCTCCTGGAATCGATCCCCACCATCGAACGTAAGGAAGAACGCCTGATCCCTATCAAGGGCCAGCCGCCCGATCTGCACAAAGAGCCGGTGCATTGTCCCTTTGCACCACGCTGCCGCTTTGCTGTGGACAAATGTTTTCAGGACATCCCATCATTGGTTGAAGTGGGATCTGACCATGTATCAGCCTGCTTCCGTTGGCAGGAAATTCGTGCCGCCGAAGGGGATGAGACGAAACTGGCCATATTGCAGACGGTGAGAAAGGCCGAGGAATTGGCCGCCAGCATCTCCAGCCAGGAAGCCACAGGGCCGCAGCGTGATATCATCGTCCAAGTCGAAGGACTAAAACAATACTTCCCCATCCGCCGGGGGATCATGCGCCGCACTGTGGGCCATGTCAAGGCCGTCGATGATGTCAGTTTTGAGATCTATCGGGGTGAAACATTGGGCATGGTTGGGGAGAGTGGCTGCGGTAAATCTACGACGGGATTGACAGCTTTACAGCTCATCGAACCGCCTGCGGGGAAGTTCTATTTGGATGGTGGGGATCTG
>PIVW01000876.1 GCA_003353825.1 Chloroflexota bacterium | reverse complement strand
CGGGACGTCTCGTACATCAGACCCAGGTCTGCACCCGCCCCTATACTCAAGGGCGAGTCGGGCGAAGATGGCGGCGGGCTATCGAGGGTCTTTTCTGGAGGGCCTGCAGACCGCTGCTTTTTCGTCGAGATGCGCGGATCTGATGGCGGTCGGTCAACGTCGGCGTCCATACTATTCGGGTAGACACCCGGCGGCTCCCCCGTCTTTTTTGGGGGGAAGAACAACCACCATGTCCATGGCGGGAGTTTGATCAACGGCCATAGAGACATGGGGATGCTAAAAACACTCGATCCCTTAAGAGTCTTCTTGTATAGATACATCCGTTTCTTAGTGGGTCTGAACGAGTAGACATCGTTAAGATGCGTGCGTGCCGGAGCCATCTCGATCTCTACGACGCGTCCCGGCCACGCGATAACTTATATGGCGCAAACAGATGCTTTAAAACGAGACATGCGCAGTAAAGCGACCAACGGTAGAACACGCGGTGACGCCTTTCTAAACAACGGATATATACAAAAAGTGTCCCCACGTGCGCAAGAGTGGGCCGGTCGATCGCTGTGGTCACCAATAGGGGGAGAGCTTCTGCAATGCTCTGTTTAGAACAACCGTCGAAGGCGGCGACCAGGTCACACCATCTGTCCATGACGCAATTCACCCACTGCTTTGGCGATGCTGGGGATCTGTCTCCTGAGGTGATGGAACTGTTTAGGGGTCAGAACAACCCCCGATCCCGCCGCTGTATCCTTGATATTGATATAGGTGGCGTTGGCGTAACTATAGACGATGACGACGCAGTGTCGGGCCAATCTGAAAGTACGCATGTTCTCCATCAGGGGCCCGACCGTGTCGTTTAAAGGTATACGCCCGTCACCCCCACCCAGATTGAGACGAAGCAGTAATAGCGTTAATAGCAGACCAATAGCACACGCCATGACTATGGGGAACCAAAGCCGACGCTTATCCATTGCCCTACACACTTGCGCGACGAGGAGACCCCGCCTTTATATCTCTGCAGCGACGCGTGAGCCGCAGTTTTATCGTACGCCATCGCCATCAGCAGCGGGCAGGGGGCGCACGTACTTTAGGCGACTCTGCGCGTGTATTTTCTATGCCGCAGTCGCCACGATCGCGCACGCCGCTCGATGGAAGTACCCGCCCCCCCTACACACTGCGGATGCGCGGCGGACCGCGCAGTCCGGCGCGGCGGCATGGGGGGGCCATGTTGATCACGTGACGGTCGTGGAACGGAGAGCGGGCGCGAGACGGACGCCCGCAGGGCGTCCGGCTCGGCCCCCATCACAGACGTACAAAAACATCAATTATGCATAAAACAAATAACGTCTACTCAATTACAAACGCGAAAAAACAATAACACACCCACGCTACACCCACGCTAATATATTCTAGGTGCCTGGGAGGTAATTCGCGTGCCTGGGAATAAATAACAATAGCCCTTTGTTAGGGTAATTAATTTTAATTGACTTTTAATCGGTTTTTAATCGGTTTTATCGATTTTATGATGCCTTAAGGGGTAATTAGCATATTAATGAGGAGATAATGACCACGCATCTGCAGACAGGAGCTCAAAGAGCAAAATGGCGCAGCTCCACTGCTTATACTACTATATACACTGCCCGGTAAAAGTTTCTAGACCCCTAGAGGTTGTCGGAATTTTACAAAATATCAGTCATTTTCGAAAAATCGTCAAACATTACATGTAGGGTCTATAATAACGCGGTGAACGACACATGAAAGAC
>PIVW01000875.1 GCA_003353825.1 Chloroflexota bacterium | reverse complement strand
AGTAGAGATCATCCTGGTGGCATAGGTGCCAACACGCCCCGATTGCGCAATTTGATCGTCGTCATACCCAGCGGCGCGCAGACTATCGACCGTAATTTTCACCAATTGGCCGTCATTGCCGCGAATCGGCACTTCAATCATCGCCGGCACTGTCTCTCGCGTGGAATCGGTCCAGGTTTCGTCCCCTGAGAGGCCACTTCTGGAATTTTGACCAAAATTTTGGTCGTTAACGACGCGTGTTTGCCGGGGATCTAAGGGGTCAGTTGGATTTGGGACGTCTCTGGGGATTTGCTCGGCGTATTCGTCCAAAATTGCCTGTAATTCGGGCGGAATCACCTCGATATCGGCCGCACGGCCAGATTCACCCCGGTCAGCGCGCAGTTGATCTTCGACAGATTGCAGATATGCAACGTCTTCTGGGGTGACGCGTTGCGCACGAGCGCGCAGATCCTTGGCTTTTCTTTTGCCTGTGCTCTCACTAACGCCACTTCGGGTACGTCCAAGGGCACGTTGCTCCATTGCCTCGACAACGCCTTTGCGTTGCGCAGGATCAAAGGGTGGTCTTTCGCCTTCAGCTGCAGTGCGCTGCATCTCTGCAGTCAGCATCTGTTCTTTGTAGCCAGCGTCAGCGTCGCGATTAGCGCCATATGTAGTGGTGATGCCTCTTGGAGCACCTCCTGGTTCGGCAAATCTTCCGCCAGAGCCAAAGCCACGTCTAATTAACTCAGGTTCAGCCGAACCCTCACCAGCGCGAGGGCGATCAACAGGCGGAGCTTCCTCTACGCCCAGTGATGCCAGTATGTTTCGACCACGCTCAGACGCCTGACTTCCAGGCAGATTGGCGCCGTCGGAGGTCTCGCCCCCACTTGAAGCTTGCGCCCAACCAGCAGGAGCGCCTGGAACAGATTGCGTAATTTGCGGCACGGATGTGCCACGCCTTGGGTCGTAGGGGTCGCCAGGAGAGCGAACGCGCCCGATTCCAGCAACAACGCCAGTTCCTGGTTCAGTGCGCGTATAGACGTTGGATTGCTGCGAGAGCGTTTTAACGGCGTTACCGAGTCGCGCGATATCTGATTCGTTAAATGCTCCGGGATCGGAGAGTAAAGCTCTTGGATCTACACCGCCAGGAACAACCATTGCCAGACCTGGCTTGCGTTTCGTGCGTTCAGTCTAAATCGATTGCATTTATAAGGTCTTAAACAGTTGGGTTTGTATCCTCGTGTACTGATATTTAGAGAGATAAGTTACAAAAATTTCGATATTTTATTCTCAAGACTCTCAACATTGCTTAACAAAGAGCCCTCGTGGGAGAGATCCGAAAAACGCTGCGCCGCGCGGCATACGTCTTAAACCCCCTCACAGCCCGCCAAGTCGACAAACAAAAAAAGAACTGCGTCAATGCATGCATGTGTGAGCGCGTGCATCGTAGATGTCACAACGCTCAAGCACATGCGTATGCATTAGTGACGCAGCTGCTTGTCTGTTAGCGACGCAGTCGCATTGCAACTGATGCGCACAACGCAAGCGTTCGTGTGCGCTCTTATTCACTCGCTGCTATCGCAGCGCCTGTGTGCGTGGGTGTTACGCGTTGCTACTGCGTGCGTCTGCACTGCGTTTGAGCGCGTTCGCTGCAACTGAACACGACGCTGGCGCGGCGCGGGGGCGCACATGTACAGATGCTCACTACGCAACTATCAAGCAACGCCACTCACCACACCACGCACCACACCTACATCGACTCGGGACATGTATGTCCCTCGACT
>PIVW01000874.1 GCA_003353825.1 Chloroflexota bacterium | reverse complement strand
AGTCGGGGCTCCGCATACCTCGTTTGATCGTTTCCACCCAGCGACCTACACCACGCGCAAGGCGTGTTCGGTTTCCGGGCATAGTTTGACCAGGAGGACGTTCAGAATTGGATTGTACCGGTTCGGCACGTTTATGCCCCGTAGGGCAATATCCATAGGGTATGGCAACACAAAACAAACACACGATATACACACTAGCACGGGGCGATACTAGCCTAGCAGATCATACTAGGGTAACGAGTTTTTTACCGTCCTCCGTATATCAATCGGGACGGGAACACAAGCTATCTCTCACCGTGCTACTTTTCAGCATTTGTTGGGTGTGTCATCAGTCAGACTGTGCACTGCAACGTGCCCCGCATGATGCGGGTTTAGTTACGCAATGCGCGTATGTGACCCCATTGCACGCTTGCCGCTATCGTAGCGGCGAATCCATGCAACGGAAGTGTTATCGGAGTTGATTGAACGCGAAGCGGGTTTTGCCGCTTCGCGAATCAAGCGATGCGCCACACTAGCATTAGTGGACGTGTCCAGCTTGGCAGTGTGCTCACCATGGGTGAACGTCTTGCCGTCGCGGGTTGCGCGTGCATCGTCAATCACCGTGATGCACGCTTCCGTACGCTCTGTCTTGTTGCGAGTTTTGGCCGCAACCTCGGCCGCTTCCGCAATGGCGGAAACGATAGGCTCAACCAGCTTCGCAATGTCCTTAACTGTTAGCTTCGTTTTGGCTTTCTTACTCATAATGTTCACCCCTTTCGAAGGGTAAGCATCACGCGAAGCACAGTGCAAGGCACAGTCTGATATGATGGATTGTACACTGGGAACCGTTCAAAGCTCACACAAGCCCAGAACCCGCGATACGCTAGCCTATGGTGTGGGATACACTCTTACAAGTCCGGCCGCTTGCACCGTAGTGCCGCGCACCTCCTATGCCACCCGAGTCTCTAGCGCGTGAACGGGAACCAAACAAGGGAACCCGCCCCGCATACAATCTCCAATTGTCAAAAGAGCTTGCCGCCGTCAGGGGCGGCCGCCCACACAAAGCGTGGACAACGTAGGATATAGCACAAGGCATACCAACTATGCCACAAGCTCAAAAAAGGTGAGAATACTCCTGTTATATAGGAAACGCGCGCGCATAGCACAAGGTGTGCCAGAATCCAGGGACCGGCAGAATGTCACAGCAGAGCAGGTGTACAAAAATGTACATACACTACATATAGCGGCGCGGCGCATGGATTCGACCCAAAGCATACAAGATGTAGTGGTGCAACAATCTGTCACGCCTAACGCGACAAGCGGACACACCATAGCAGAGTGTCTCATGAGTGTCTTGAGACTGTATGAGACAATGAGACTGTACATATTTGAACACTTCCCCATAGGCGGTAGGTGTGTACAAGAGTAGGCAGTGCATACGCCAGGACGCAGGAAGGGGATTACCCTTGGCCATTTCGCCAAGTGACGAAGTGTGCGAGATCGCAAGGGGGTGGGGGTACCCCAGAGGGGGCCAATTCACGGGGCCACGGAGGAAGGGGGGATAGACCACGCAGGGGCGGGGCACATTATGCTATTCCCTAGCATTCAGGGGCTTTGTGTGGGGGACAGGGCTACGCCCTGTGGCTTGTCATGGTATAGGTGGAGGGGCATATAGAGGAGAGTCTTTGGATCGAATGGGAGGGGATGCTGTCGCTCGGCCCGCCCGGGAGGGGTGCGTCGAATGAGGGGGCTATTCGCCGCGTCAGTAGTGGGTCATAATGTCCC
>PIVW01000873.1 GCA_003353825.1 Chloroflexota bacterium | reverse complement strand
CGTAGACGATGATCCCGCCATCAAGGAACGAGCTGCGTCCAGCGGCGAAGTACGCCAGTCCTTTATGGATCATGACTGCGCCGTTGACGGGCCAGACCGATTCGAGCTGACCGTCGGCAGACATCAGTCGTTGTCCCGGCAGGTCGACAAAGGCCAGCAATCCTTCACTGGGGGTTCGATATGCGCGTAGTCACTTTCGCTACGTAGCCCGTTTTTCGTCTGAAAGTAAGAAAACTCATTGTCCATGGTTCATCAATTGCGGAGCAATTTTTTCTCCAATGTGCGTTTCACCACGTCGACATCGGCCGGAAGATAGATGGGCGGGTTGGCAAATTGTGCTTCCACTTCCCCCAACTGGTCGTCGTGATAACCTACTTTGAACCGAGTGAATTTCAAGCCGTGTGCGGTTGAAATGATGACAACTTTTTCGTGAGATTTGATAATGCCTTTATGGATAAGTTTGATGAGGGCAGCCATGGCGACCCCAGTATGGGGGCAAGCATAAAGCCCTGTTAGATCGGCACGGGCAACGGCATCGGCTAATTCATGCTCTGTGGCTTGCTCTACAACCCCATCGAAATGTTGTAACGTCGCCGCAGCTTTCTCGTAGCTAACCGGATCGCCGATCTGGATGGCCGATGCCAGCGTTTTTTGTGCTTTCACAGACACTTTATCGGAAAAGGTCTTCCGGAAAGAAAGGTAGAATGGATTGGCATGCGTTGCTTGAGCCGCCGCCAGCCTGGGCAGCTTGCTGATGACGCCTAGTTCTTTCATGAGGAGCAGACCTTTGCCCAAAGCGCTAATGTTACCCAAATTTCCAACGGGAATGACGAACCAATCAGGGACTTCCCAATCAAACTGTTGGACGACCTCTATTCCCACCGTCTTTTGGCCCTCGATTCGCAACGAGTTCATAGAATTCGCCAAATAGATACAGTTGTCCTTTGTGACTTCTTTAACCACGCGCATGCAGCCATCGAAGTCGGTGTCTAGAGCCAAGACGGTTGCGCCATTGGCGATGGGCTGAATGAGCTGTGCGCGGCTTACCTTTCCTTGAGGAAGAAAAACGATGGTGGGTATTCCCGCAGCAGCGCCATACGCGGCCAGGGCTGCCGAAGTATCACCTGTAGAAGCACACGCCACGGCCCGGACGGGAGATTGCTGGACCATCATCTGATTGACAACACTGGTTAGCACGGTCATACCCAGGTCCTTAAAAGAGCCGGTATGGCTATTGCCCGATTGTTTCACCCACAAATCTGGTACACCGATCTGTTCGCCCAGGCGTGAAGCCCAAAAGAGATTGGTATTGCCCTCGAAGGTGCTGACGATATTCTCATCTGGCAGATCAGGCGCCACCCATTCTTTGTAGCGCCATACGCCCGAGCCAAAAGGAAATTGGGTGGTGCCTGAGCGTTCGTCGAAAAGGCGCATCCAGGCCGCACCGGAACGGTTGCGTAACGCTTCTACATCATGCGCGACTTCGAGTAGCCCGCCACAGGTTGGGCAAGTATAGATGACTTTGTAAAGGGGCCATTGGCCGGGGCAGCCGCGAAAGCAGCGAAACTGGGCTTGATACATGGGATCGTGTTGCGAAGTTTATGAGAGGGGTGAGACAGGTGGTTGTTGGTAGGTAACAGTGTACTATGTATGTGGGCTCTTTGGGATTTCGCGTGGCGCACCCATATGTAGTGGTAGTATAATCAGGGAAAAGTTTTGGAGGTAATGCAATGTTGAACTTATCGGGTCTCAAATCACGTAACATGATTT
>PIVW01000305.1 GCA_003353825.1 Chloroflexota bacterium | reverse complement strand
TTGCTCGGGGGTGAGGTTCTGCGGATAAGGCGGCGAGATCAGCAACAGCGCGTTCGCCAATGCCTGCGCAAAGCTGCTCGCATGAAGTAGCATGGGATTGGCTTCACCCGCAGGTGGGGAATACTCGGGATTGAAAGGGCTGAGCAGCAACACTCGGCTCGCCTCAAGCGCAGATCGAAGCGTGTCAGGAGGCTGATACTCCGCAAGGCCTCTTGGCAGTACAAGCAACAACGGAGCTTCCACTTGTAGCATTGCCTTGACGATATCCGTGTCAAGGCCGGCGCGAGCCACCGCCAGTGGCGCCGCACCCTCGCCCGCTAGTTCAAAAAGAGTCTGTACCGTCCAGGAGACGACCTCTTCATCGGGTGAAGTTTCTGCACAAGCCATAATGGCTGGTAAATCTAATAATCCCGGCTCGCCCCGGTAACTGAGTAGGGCTGGCTGCTGTTCGGGACTTAGGTGCGAGTGAAGTGTGGGGGGATAACCGAGTTCGTTCCAGCGCAGCAGACCAATCCCTTCAAGCTGCCAGCCCGCCAATTTTTCTGTCACCGAATCCAGCCCCTGGTACTGTTTCTCTAACAGTGTTATTTCCTCGGGCGATACATCAAGCGCCGATCTCCAATATGTTGCCCCCATCACCATTACTTCGTGTAGTGATTGGTTGCGTGTTGAAATCTGAGCGGTTAGAATCGTCTTTGCACGGCGCAAATCCAGGCCGGAATCATACGCCAGCCAGTACCAGGCGGCGGTTTCCAGTGGATTATATCCTTGCGTTGGGTTTGGCGGATCTTCCATGACATCTAGCTTTCGTTAAAATGGAAATGGTGAACTTATGATTATACGGATGGCGGTATCAAACGCCGATCTGAGCATAGCACAGCCAAAAGGGCGGAGCAACACTTGTTGGTATACAGATTTAGCGTGTCTTCTCAATAAGTAGGGGCGCACCCTTGCGGTCGCCCGTCGGGCAGGTGCAAGACCGTGCCCCTACCCGAATTATCGAGTTGATACGGTTTGGCCGTATAGCAAGATCACGTAAGCAATTTGGGAACGTTGATCGGTAGAAAAATTGTGCAATTCCGCAAGTGTTGTACGGCTTACTGGGGCGGTATCCACCATTTTTCGTCGACTTGAGTGGTAAACGGCAAGTTTAACCTTACATTGAACCGAACTCGAATCTGAGACCTGCTGCTTGCTACCTGTGCAACGGGGCCAGATTTTCTCAGTGCAGTCTCGTAATCATTGCTGAATATCTGGTTAGCCTGTCAGGCAGCGAAAGGGTCGCAAATGTAGTATACTTTGCTCACAGGATACACTAATATCAACATACATGTATTGCAGTTAGGTCACATATGTCCGCATCGCCTTCTCTGAACCGACACGATATACCCAAATACCTGCACCAACATGAGGATGAACTGAGTGATCGTTATGGGGTTGCTTCTTTGGCGTTGTTTGGTTCCGCCGCTCGCGACGAATTGAGTGAGGGCAATGATATTGATGTCGTTGTCAGCTTTTCTACTCGAACCACATTTGATGCGTATTTCTACTTGAAATTATTTTGGAAGATCTACTTAGTCGTTAAGTCTACTTCGCGACCGAACAGATGTTGAAGCCTCGCCTGAAGCAGCGAATTCAGGGTGACTTGATATATGTCACGTGATGTTGGCTTGTATATCCAAGATATCCTGACACATGCTTACTTCGGTATCGATTATGATATTGTTTGGGATGCTGCCACAAATGAAATCCCAAGGCTGAAAGAGATTCTTGAACAGTTTAAGGATTCAGACTAGGACTGTTAATTAGGGGTTCATATCAGACCAGTGTCGTCAAAATCTCGCTATCGAGTACCCGCATCACGAAACCGCGTAGAAGAAGAGATCAAGCGCAGTCGCTTTATCACTACCCTGTCCTATACCCCAACGGTGGAGGAGGCAAGAGCCTTTGTCGCCGAGATGAAGGCGGAATACGCCAGCGCTTCTCATAATTGCTGGGCCTACCTGGTGGGCGCGCCCGCTGGCGCCAGCCAGATCGGGTATAGCGATGATGGTGAGCCGCACGGCACGGCTGGTCGGCCCATGTTCACAGTCCTTCAGCACTGCGGCTTGGGTGATATCTCGGCGGTGGTAACTCGGTATTTTGGTGGGACCAAACTGGGGAAAGGCGGGTTGGTGAAAGCATACAGCGGCTGCGTAAAGTACGCGCTCGAGTCTCTAGCAACGATCGAGCATGTGCTCACTTTCGATCTCGAGGTGGTGATCGACTACACCAGCGTAACCCCGGTACAACGCATGCTACCTGAATTCGAAGCATCGATCATCGACGAAACCTATGCCGCCGATGTCACCTACCGCATTCGTCTCCCCGAGGAACAGGCTAAACCCTTCGAAGTCGCCCTGATAGGGTTGACCAACGGCATGGCGCTGATTGATTCCATCTGATGTCCAATCCCCACTCGATCCCTCCGTCTCATTCAGAGTCGACGTGATCGATTAAGAAATTGTGCCAGACTCCCTACCCTGCTATGATAATACGTGTAGAATACGTGTTGCTGAAAGGCCAGCACATGCAGAAGAAATTGACGATTACTAGTGATGAGGAAGCCTATAGAGGGTTATATGACATCGTCGGCCCTCGCCCGAATCAGCCGCTTCATTGAGGAGTTGGTTAGGCCTTATGTTCTCTCACCTGACTTGGACGCTGCCTATGCGCAGACGGCGCGTGAGGAGGACAGAGAAAACGAAGCTGTTGAATGGGCAGAGGCACTTTTAGGGGATGTATCTAGTGAAGCGTGGTGAGATCTGGTGGGTCAACTTCAACCCATCCATGGCATGGGCAGTCGTTTTAATGGGAATGGCAAATACCATTGATACTTCAGGCGACCAATTTGGGTCTTGTTCGCTCGCTATTTCTACATAGAGGGCAATACATAGTATAACATCATCTATAAAACCATACTCAGCCCAACCCGACCTCGCTCCTCGTCCACACTGATCACGCGAACATCCACCACATCCCCCACACCGACGATCTCGTAAGGATTTCGCACATAACGGTCTGCCATCTTACTTACGTGCACCAGACCGTCCTGCTTGAGCCCGATATCCACAAACGCACCGAAATCGACGACATTACGTACCGTGCCTTTGAGCACCATGCCCTCTCGAAGATCTGCCAGGTTTAGCACATCTTGACGTAACATCGGTTTTGGCAGATCCTGGCGTGGATCTCGCCCCGGACGGATAAGTGCATCGACAATGTCTTCTAACGTGGGTAAGCCGATGTCTAGCATCTCCGCGATCTCTGCCAGATCATTCTCCTGTTGAAATCGTTGCACACGACCTGAAAAATCGGTCATGCGCAGGTTCAATCCGGCAAGATCCAACAGTTCTTTGGCCGCAGGATATGATTCGGGATGGATGACGGTATTGTCCAGTCGGTTGCGGCCCTCAGGAATGCGCAAAAAACCGGCCGCTTGCTCGTAAGCCTTTGGCCCCAAACCTTTGACTTTTTTTAGTTCGGTTCGCGCCTTATATGGGCTATTATCCTCTCGATAGGCAGCGATATTTTTGGCCACACGTTGATTCAGCCCTGAAACATAGCTGAGCAGCGCTGCCGAGGCGGTGTTCACATCGACACCCACATAATTGACCACCGACTCGACCACAGCGTCCAAGGTCTCGGTCAATTGCTTTTGGTCGACATCATGTTGGTAAAGACCTACGCCTATCGATTTCGGATCGATCTTGACCAGTTCGGCCAGGGGATCTTGTAAGCGCCTGGCTATAGAGACCGCCCCCCTTATCGACACATCCAGTTCGGGGAATTCTTCACGGGCCAGCGCTGAGGCAGAGTAGACAGAGGCTCCTGCTTCGTTGACGATGACATATGCCAAACCCGGATTTTCGCACACCAATTCGGCCACGAGTGTCTCGGTCTCGCGGCTGGCTGTGCCGTTGCCAATGGCGATGACCGTGATTTTATCGGCGGCAACCAGTTTGCTTAAGGTCTCTAACGCCTGCGTACGTTGATTCTGTGGCGGGTGGGGATAGATTGTGACTGTGTGTAACAGGCGGCCGTCAGGGCCAATGGTAGCGACTTTGCAACCGGTTCGGTAGGCAGGATCAAGACCCATGACAGGGCGCTGTTTCAAGGGTGGCTGCAAGAGCAGGTTGCGCAAGTTAGTAGCAAACACTTGAATCGCGTGATCACCCGCATCCTCACTGAGCCCGCCCCGGATATCTCGTTCCACCGCTGGTTTGATCAATCGGTCATAACCATCGATAATCGCCATTTCCACATGCTCAGAGGCGTCGTTGGCGCGAGCAGCCAGGTACAGACTGGAGATACCGAAGATCACATCACCCTCCGGCGCTTCTATCTTCACTTTTAGGCTGCCATCTTGTTCCCCTCTGTGAAGTGCAAGCCATTGGTGCGGGGCCATGGCTTTTACAGGCGCCCTGAACTCGTGATAAATGCGATAACGACCTTCGAGATCGGCGTCTTTGGCGGCAAGTTTGCTGGCGACAATGCCCTCCTCGAATGTTCGCCGCCGAGCCAGTTGTCGCACAATGGCATTATCGCTTACCCGTTCGGCGATGATGTCTCGGGCGCCGGCCAGAGCAGCCTGCATATCGGGGACTTCGTCGTTTAGATACTCTGCCGCCAGCAACTCGGGATCCAAATTCCTGTCCTGAGCCTGGATGGCGTCAGCCAACGGCTCCAGCCCGCGCTCCTTGGCCATGGTCGCTCGGGTGCGGCGCTTCGGTTTGTAAGGGAGATAAAGATCTTCCAACTCCTGTAGTGTTGCCGCTGCCTGGATCTGAGCCGCCAATTCGGGCGTGAGTTTATCCTGTGAATCGATTTCAGCCAGAATCGTTTGCCTGCGCGCCTCCAACTTACGCAAATACTGCAGGCGTATTTGGATTTGCCGCAATTGTTCTTCATCCAGCCCGGCGGTGGCCTCCTTTCGGTAACGAGCAATAAAGGGAATGGTGTTACCGTCATCCAGCAGATAGATGGCAGCGGCAACCTGACCTAGGGGTAAGTTGAGTTCTTTGGCGACGACTGCGTGCATTGAAACGATTCTCTATGGGGGAATAGTATGAGCTAGGAGATCATGTGAGCGGGTTTGTAAATTATGGGTCAGTTCACTATACTGACCGCTGACATTGTATGCTGGTCGCTTTATGGCGGCAAGCTCCCGACGCCTGTCGTGAGTTGATGCATAGTTAGCGAAGCCAGGAGTGAAGAACATGACGAGAACGTTATCGCCGAAACTTTTTAGAATGGCACTCTCTGATTGTCTGGGAGAGGGATGGCCTGATCCCCCAGCCTTGGAACCGATCCTGGGCGAGGTCAGACAGATGGAGGGCTATCGTCTGCAATCTGTCTCCTATCTTTCCGAACCCGGCGATCGCATCCCGGCCTATGTTCTGATCCCTGACGGTGTCGATGCCAACAGCCCTGCCCCTGCCATCGCAGTCTGGCACCAGCATAACGGCCAGTTTAATCTTGGCAAGAGTGAGCCAGCAGGTCTGGCCGGTGACCCCACCCAGCATGCCGGGGTAGCGTTAGCACGTGAGGGCTATGTCGTGATCTGCCCCGACGCGCTTTGTTTCGAAGAGCGGCAGGATGACAGACTCGAAGGTGGGGCCTATGAACGTTTCGCTTTTCTGAAATATGTAGTCGAAGGTAGTTGTCTGGCCTGGAAAAATATCCTCGATATGTTCGCTGCCGTCGACTATCTTTGTACCCGATCGGAAGTGGTTCCCGACCGCCTGGGCTGCTACGGCCATTCTCTTGGCTCGACCTTCACCTGGCTGGTCGGACCCTGGGAACCCCGCTTGAAATGTCTGGTAGGAAATTGCTGCCTACCGACCTATGCCGCTATCCATCGCCGTCACCTGTTACATTCTTTCTCCAACTTCATTCCCGGACTTTTACTATTTGGCGACATTCCCGATGTCGCCGCCCTGATTGCACCCAGGGCGTTGCACCTCAATTTTGGAAGCGAGGATGCCTTGAGTCCCATCGAAGAAGTGCGTGAGGCGATGGTAACAATCGGCGACACCTACGCGGAGCTGGGAGCCGAAGCGAATTTCAGCTACTTCATCGAGGAGGGCATCGGCCATGCCTGTACACCCTCCATGTGGGAACAAACGTTGAGGACTTTCCGTAAAAATCTACCCCTGTAGACGGGCCGCCGAAGTCAACGCCAGGTTTTGAGGATGTGTTCAAAAGGTGGTAGCGCCCTATCTCCCCGGACGATACCTGTCAATCCGGTGCGGGGGCGATCACCGTAAGAAAACTCAAGGGCTCGGTACCCTGGTTTTGCACACCGTGTACGATACCGGCTGGAGCTAGCACCAGTTGGCCGGGAACGCAAGACTGGCTCTCTTCCCCCACGGTAAAGACCCCTTCCCCTGCTAACACCTGGTAAAATTTATCTTGATCGGGGTGATCATGAAGGGGCTGTACCTGGCCGGGTAGCAGCGTATTGAGCCCCACCAACAGGCGTTCGCTCAAGAAAAAGGTCATTTTGAAGGGCTTTTCACTTCTGCCCTGGGCGTGTTCGAGTGGGGTGATGAATTGAGACATACTGACTCCTCAGCCTATAGGGGATTGGTAATCGCGGTCAGGAGGAAATCCATCCAGGACTATTCATTGAAAGTAAATGTAGATTCGGCATAATAACGAATGGCATTGGCGGCCATGCGCTCCATAAGCCAATCTGAAAACCAGGCGCGCTTTCGTTCCAACGACCAGCCTGCCATCAAAATGCCAATGGGGAAATTTACACTCAGGGCCCGAGCCGGGATCACATGGCGGGAGATACCGCTGGGGATCTTATGCTCGTTCTTTGCTGCAGCCATAATCTCTTGCGGAATCAGGCGGGGGAATACAACCAGGGCGGTGATCTCCGGATAGTAGGGTTTCTGGATCTCCCACACATCATTTGAAGCCCGGAAGATATCGGCTCGCCCCTTGTAGGTGTTTGCGACATCGTTGAGTAGTCGCATTACCGGGACACCGCTTCCGTCGTTCGCACAGACCATGCGGATGCCATCCTCACAGACGATGTAGGCAACGGCTTCAGCGGATAGCAAGGCATTTCGGGCCTGTTCCTGAGTACATGCCACCATTGTCAGGTCACTTAGGTCATCCAGCGACTTCTGAAAGCTGTACAGGGGCATAGCCG